>DATMFU010000272.1:0-2457 GCA_035556015.1 Niallia sp.
CTTCTTTTGAGTAAAAACTGCCAATTAAATAACTTAGACCAAAAACAATAAAGGCATTCCCCACGTCAAGCATTCCAAAATAGGTAATCCCCGCTTTTCCAAATATAGCTTCAACGAGCGGATATGCAAAAAGTCCGATATTCAGTCCAGGTACCATCATACCGAGCATTCCCTTTATATTTCTTTGCTTTTTCCGAAAGACAAAAAGACCGAAAAATCCGATTAGGACGCCATAAAGAAAACCTATAAATATGAGTAAAAATAGTGATGATTCTAATGTTATATCAGAAAAAGTGACAATGATAATTGAAGGTAATGTGAGATTGAATATAATTCTTGATAAGCCTTCCCCATCTTTCTCCTTTATAATATTACCTCTTTTTAGGATATAACCTAGTGAAATAATGAAAATACAATACAAAAATTGCATATTGAAACTATCCAACTTTACCTTCTCCTAACCGCTCAATTCTTCACCTAATTAACAATACTGTTCATTTTACCTAATATCTATCTCTTAAGCAAACTGGTACAGTACTATTCTCCATAAATACAAAACTCTATTCCACTATTCTAAATTTTGTGATAAATTAGATTAAAAGATCGAGAGAGGATGTAGTATATGTCAAAATTTGAAAATATTACGATTGAGAAGAAAGCAAATCTTTATTTTGAAGGAAAAGTTTCTAGTCGTACAATTTTTTTTAGTGATGGTACGAAGAAAACACTAGGTGTCATGCAGCCTGGTGAATATGAATTTTCAACAAGTGTAAAAGAAGAAATGGATATTCTAGCTGGACAGTTAGAATATAAGGTAGCTGGTGAAGATTGGAAATCAATTGATGGACAAGGCGTTTTTTATGTGCCGGCTAACGAATCTTTCCAAGTTAAAGCACAAACAGTTGTTGATTATTGCTGTTCATATATAAGTGAATAATTAACAAACTAGACTTTATTAATAAAAGATTGAAAAGGAAATGCTCAGATACAAGAACATTTCCTTATAACATCTACTTTTTTTCTATTTTCACATTCAATTGAAATAGATACTTATATAAAAATCGAAGTACTTCACCAATTGACATGTTTTCATCAAAACCTTCGATATCATTTAAGGTAAGATTTATATCCCATAACCCATCTTGTTGATTAAACATGAGATTATATTTGGGTGTTTCCCCTAATCCCTTTTCTTTAACATACTCTCTAATCTTTGTTTCTTCATTTTTCTTAAGTTTAAGGCCTAACATTGCTTCATAGGTTCCAAATACATCATCTACTTCCAAAGAAATAGCATCTATTCCGATCACGTCAAACCACTTTGATTCTATATATAGAAATTCAGCCATGTTTTCTTTAAGAATGTTTACTGACTTGTCCAAAAAGCTCTCTGCCTCAGTGCTGATCAGTTCATCGGTTTCCTTCAGACTTCTCTCAATATACACATCCGAAAATCTAGCCGACGGCTCATTTACCTTTAAATCCGAAATCTGTTTATTGTTAGGAAGTAATCCGTTTTTTTCGATATATTCTTTTTCTTCCTCAAATATTTCGCCATCTATTTGTTCTAGTAATTTCTGTATTCGTTCCTTTAACAATGCTCTTCCTCCATTTACTTCATTCTCTATGACAATAGTATATCCAAATTACATCGGTTTCTACAGATTTATCTCTATAAAAACAGGACAGTGATCACTTCCCAGTATGTCACAATGAACTTGTGAATCGATCAATCGATCCTTCAGCATATCAGATATGATAAAATAGTCAATTCTCCAGCCAATATTTCTTTCCCTAACCTTACTCATGTATGACCACCATGAATAGACATCGATTTTATCCGGATACAAATGTCTAAAACTATCAACGAAGCCATCCTTTAATAGAAGGGACATTTTTTCTCTTTCTTCATCTGTAAATCCTGAATTTCCTTTATTTGATTTTGGGTTTTTTAAGTCAATTTCTTGATGTGCAACATTTAAATCGCCACATAAGATAACAGGTTTTACTCGATCTAGCTTGGTTATATATGCTCGAACATCATCTTCCCAAACCAGTCTTTCCCCAAGTCTTGAAAGATCCCGTTTAGAATTTGGAGTATACATAGTGATTAGATAAAACTCTTCAAACTCTAACGTAATGATTCTGCCTTCAGCTTCTTCTACGTTTTCTCCGACACCATAAGAAACACTCAAAGGTTTTTTCTTTGTAAAAACAGCTGTGCCGGAATATCCTTTGCGGATAGCATAATTCCAATATTGATCATATCCCTCAAGTTCTAAAGCTAATTGCCCTTCTTGCATTTTTGTTTCTTGGATACAAAATATATCTGCATCAACTTCTTGAAAATAATCTAAAAACCCTTTTTTTACACAAGCTCTAATTCCATTTACATTCCATGATACAATTTTCATAGGAAATAAAATCTCCTTATTTCAGTTTATCTTATAAATATTT
>DATMFU010000273.1:0-12992 GCA_035556015.1 Niallia sp.
TCTCGTAAATCACCTGTTGCAATGACATTCGCGGAGTTTGTTAATCGCTTTAACGGGTTCGTAATATTTCTTATAATTAATACTGCTAAAACAATTACTAATAGTGAACTTACAACAGATATGACGATTAAAAGTACTTTACTGTTAGCAGCACTAGCGGTTGTGTCTGTTTGAGATGTTTTCATTAATTCCGTTTGGAAATCAACAAGGTTATTAATTGATTGTTGGATAGATTTATTTGCTGGAACAGCAAAATTAAAAAGCATATTTAGGGCCTTATCTTGTTGGTTGTTATCAACATATATAATGATTTGATCGACGTAATCATTATATAGCGTTTGCTGTTCTTTTATATTCTTAATTTCATCTTTCATTTGTTCTATTATAAAGAGAGGCTCAATTTCATTAATTATTTCTGAGACTGTTTCTCTTTGATTATAGAGACTATCTAAATCTGTGCTGTCTTGACGTAGTACATAGGAACGAAGATATAAACCTTGTAAGGAAGTAGCATTTTGAACTTTAGACGCTTCAATTACTTTATAGGAACGATCGTCTATTAAAAAAGTATAGTCACTATTTATACTCGATATTTTTATAACAGAAAAAGCTGAAAGTCCGATAAGAATGAAGATAATACTACCGAAACTTAAAAATAATTTTTTCTTAATCGACATATTCTTTCCCCCAATATTTTTTTGTACTCTATTCATTACTTCGACAATATATGACAAAAGTTGATGATATTCGTCATTTTTTTATTGGGAAAGATTAACATGTTAATGTCAAAATAAAAGGAAAATTTATTTTGTATTACAAAAAATCAATCAATTAGTATATAATCATAGAAGAGATATTGAGAATCATTTGCAACTAGTATTCTATGACTGCCTTACCTATAGAGATTAAATAATCAATTAGCAATATCAGTAATTAACTAGTTGTTTAGAATAAGAGAATACATTATTACATTACATAAAACCTCGCATTAAACTTTTCTGAGAGGTCATTTAGAACTTATTATTATTTCAATATTAAAACTACTTAGGAGAAATCAGATGAAACTAAAATTATGGATGCTAGTGACAGCTGCAATCGTGTTGTCCTTCGTGTCTCTATTTATAGGAGCCATTGATATTACACCGAAAGATTTATTAGATTTTCAATCAGATGAGGTGGAAATCTTTTTAGCAAGTAGACTTCCTCGTTTGATGGCTATCATCTTAACAGGTGCTGGTATGAGTATTGCAGGTTTAATTATGCAGACCTTGAGCCGTAATAAATTTGTATCTCCTACTACATCAGGTACTTTAGATGCAGCGAAATTAGGTATTGTCATTTCAATGGTTTTCTTCACGAATGTAACATATATGGAAAAAATTATATTTGGTTTTGCTTGTGCTTTAATTGGAACATTCATTTTCATGCGTTTATTAGACCGTATTAAACTGAAGGACGTTATTTTCGTACCCTTAATTGGTATTATGTTTGGAAATATCATTTCGTCTATTTCGACTTTCATAGGCTATGAAGCAGATGTATTACAGAATGTGAGTTCATTCTTCCTTGGTAGTTTCACATTAGTGGTTTCAGGCCGCTATGAGTTACTGTATGTTGCGGTACCTGCAATAATTCTTGCCTACATCTTTGCAAATAAATTTATGGTTGCGGGGATGGGAGAAGACTTCGCAAAAAACTTAGGCTTAAGTTATAAAACAGTATTAAATATTGGTCTGATTTTGATTGCTATTATTTCAACGATAGTTGTATTAACAGTAGGGTCAATTCCCTTTTTAGGCCTTATCGTACCTAACTTAGTATCCCTATACTTAGGAGATAATTTACGCAAAGTAATCCCCCATACAGTTGCGCTGGGTGTAGTATTTTTACTTGCATGTGACATTGTCAGCAGAATTATTGTAGCGCCGTATGAAATTCCAGTGAATACAACGGTAGCAGTAATCGGTAGTGCCATCTTCTTAGTGATGTTGTTTAGGGGGAAAGCATATGCAAAATAATGTGAAAAAGCGTAATACGGTGAAAATCCTAATTTTATTAGTGATTGCTATCGTTTCAATCATAGGTTTTTTATTTTATAACATTCAAGGTAGCTTTAGCTATGCTTTTCCAAAACGTGTGGTTCGAGTTTGTGCAATGACTATCACAGGGATTGCCATTGCCTATGCAACGGTTATGTTCCAAACGGTAACACGTAATCGCATTTTAACACCATCGATTATTGGTATAGACTCCATGTATGAAGTAGTTCAAACGGTCATTTACTTCTTTTTAGGATCGGCATCTATATTTGTTGTCGATCGTTATTTAAACTTTGGTACAGCCATTGTAGCAATGGTTATCTTTGCAATATTACTCTATCGATTCTTATTTCGTGCAGATAAGTATCCGATTTTCTTATTGCTATTGGCGGGGATGATTATTGGTACATTGCTTGGAAGTCTGGTGAATTTCCTCCAAGTAATTATTGATCCAATTGAATATTTAAGTTTACAAAATCGTTTATTCGCAAGTTTTACAAATGTAAAATCAGAGCTTGTTGGGATTTCGGCTATAATTTTGATTGCATGTTTCCTATATGGTGCTCGCTTAATGCGTGATTTAGATGTAATGAATTTGGGTCGTGATAATGCAATCAATCTAGGGATTGATTATGACAAAATTGTTTTGCGTGTGCTTATTTTAGCTTCCATTTTACTCGCGACATCAACTGCACTAGTTGGACCTGTTACGTTTTTAGGATTAATTGTATCGAACTTAGCGTATCAATTCTTAGTAACGTACAAGCATTCTATATTAATTTTAGGAGCTAGTTTAATTAGTATAATTGCACTTGTGGGTGGTCAATTCCTTGTACTGCATGTATTCGAGTTACAAACAACAATTAGTGTTATTATCAACTTTATCGGTGGACTATACTTCATTTACTTACTATTAAAAGAAAGTAGGTCAGCAAGATGATTGAAATTAAGGGATTAACGAAGTTTTTTGGTAAAAAACCAGTTGTAGAAGATGTTTCAGTGAAAATTGAATCAGGAAAAATCACGTCGTTCATTGGGCCAAATGGTGCTGGGAAATCAACATTATTATCGATGGTGAGCCGCTTATTAGACTCGGATACTGGGGAAGTATTACTTGAGACTACAAATGTCAAAAAGATGAAATCTCAGGATTTTGCAAAACGTGTAGCGATTTTAAAACAATCGAACTTTATTAATGTACGATTAACCATTCGCGAACTTGTAGCATTTGGCCGTTATCCATATTCAAAGGGCCGTTTGACTGCAGAGGATAATGCAAAAGTAGACGAAGCTTTGGAATATATGAATTTAACAGATATGCAAGATAAGTTTTTAGATGAATTATCAGGTGGTCAAAAGCAACGTGCTTTTATCTCAATGGTTATCGCTCAGGATACGGATTATATATTGTTAGATGAGCCATTGAATAACTTAGACATGAAGCATTCTGTTCAAATCATGAAAATTTTACGCAAACTAGTAGATGAATTAGGGAAGACAGTTATCATAGTATTGCATGACATTAATTTTGCATCCGTATACTCAGATCGAATTGTTGCATTGAAGGATGGTCGTCTCGTTAAAGATGGTCTTACAAGTGAGATTATTAATACGGATTCATTACGTGAAGTATACGATATGACAATCCCTGTACAGGAACAGGGTGGCTGTCGTATCTGTGTGTATTTCCAATCACATTAGTAAGTGTCAAAAAATCAATTTGTATATTTCAATTAAAAGACTAGATTATACCACTCTTTCTATGAAGCAAGAGTGGTTTTTTTATATGATTTTTTTCTAGTAATATTGCTAATTCTAATTGACAGAAAAGTAGAAAAGCCTTAAGATAATTGAGAATGATAATCAATATGAAATATATAATAGAAAGGGAATTACATATGTTAAAAAAACAAAAAAAGCCATTTATTCATATGTTACTATTTTCAATTGTAGCAATCCTATTATTAGCGGGTTGTTCAAGTAACTCATCAGAATCTGAGAAATCAAAATCTGATGCATCTAATAAAGATAATAAATATCCTATTACTATTAAACATGCTTTTGGTGAGACTGTTATCGAAGAGAAACCAGAACGTGTTGCTACTATAGCTTGGTCTAACCAAGATGTTGCTCTTGATCTTGGAGTTGTGCCAGTAGGTTTCTCAGCAGCAAACTATGGAGTTCAAGATGATAGCGGTATGTTACCTTGGACTAAAGAGAAGGTAGAAGAACTTGGAGAAAAGAATCCAAACATCTATCAAGATACGGATGGTTTAGATTTTGAAGCGATTGCTGATTCTGATCCAGATGTAATTCTTGCAGCATACTCAGGTATTACACAAGAAGAATATGATACATTAAGTGAAATTGCACCAGTAGTTGCGTATCAAACTAGCCCTTGGGTTGCTTCTTGGAAAGAACAAGTAACATACAATTCCATTGGAATGGGTATGGAAGAAGAAGGAAAACAACTAATTGCTGATACAGAAAAGTTAATTGAAGATAAGGCAAGCGAACATGCGGAAATCAAAGGGAAAAAAGCAGCATTCATCAGTCTAAACGGTGCTGACCTTTCTAAGTTTTATGTCTACTCACCAGCAGATCCTCGTGGTGAATTCTTAACTGAATTAGGAATGGAATATCCTGAAAGTATTACAAGTCAAATTACAGATCCAAACAGCTTCTATATTGAAGTAAGCGCTGAAAACGCAGATATGCTTAATGAGGCTGATATTATTGTGTCATATGGTGATGATAAGACGCTTGCAACTCTACAAGCAGATCCAATCTTTAGTAAGATTCCAGCAGTAGAGAGAGGTTCAGTAGTAATTATTGGAGATAATACTCCACTTGCTGCATCAGGAACACCAAGTACGCTTTCTATTAAATACACTATCGACGAATATTTAAGTTTACTTTCAGAAGCTGCAAGTAAAGTGAAGTAAGAAAAATGGATCATACAACCGTTTCAGAAAATAAGCAGTTAATTATACCCAAAAAATTCATACAAGTATTTGTTCTCACTATTGTCTTACTTATTATAAGTGTATTGGCATCTCTAGCTTTTGGCTCTCGTACTGTAGGTTGGAATGAACTTATGGATGGTTTATTTCATCCGGATGTGCAGTCACATGGTGCAAATGTAGTTCGTCAAAGAATTGCTAGAACAATATTTTGTTTGATGTGTGGTGGTGCTTTAGGAGTTTCGGGAGCTCTCATGCAATCAGTCACACGCAACCCAATTGCAGATCCCAGCATATTAGGTGTTAACACAGGAGCGGCATTATTTGTTGTTTCTGGAATTACCTTCTTCCATATTAGTACTGCTGGTCAATACATTTGGTTTGCATTAGTAGGAGCAATCATAACTGCCATTTTTGTATTCGGAATTGGTTCGATGGGGAGTGGCGGTGCCACGCCCCTTAAACTCGTTTTAGCGGGTGCAGCTACAAGTGCTGCTTTATCCTCTCTTGTAATGGCAATTATGATACCTCGTTCAAACGTAATGGATCAGTTCAGATTTTGGCAGGTAGGTAGTGTAGGAGCAGGAAATTGGAGCTCTATCTCGATATTTATTCCATTCCTTGTTGTTGGACTAGTTATCGCTCTTTTCTCAGCTCCAGCTCTAAATGCACTTGCTCTAGGTGATGAAGCTGCAAAAGGATTAGGAGTGCGAACAGGAACACTTCGATTAGTGGCTGCATTTGGAGGAGTATTATTATGTGGTGCAACTACAGCTCTAGCTGGTCCAATTGGCTTTATAGGTCTCCTTGCCACCCATTTGGTTCGACTTGTTATTGGTCCTGATTTACGATATATCATCCCAATGTCTGCACTGGCTGGTGCAGTGATATTAACTATTTCAGATGTATGTGGTCGAATGCTTGGAAGTCCTGGAGAACTTGAGGTAGGAGTAGTCACAGCATTTATAGGAGCACCTATATTAATATTAATAACTATGAAAGCGAAAATGCGAACGTTATGATGAATGAATCAATGAATCTTATTATAGCTGGTAGAACAAAAAGACGTCGTCGTTTTATACTCGTGACAATCTTACTTGCAATCATTGCTTTTGCATTATGTTGCTCTATGCTTATGCTAGGAAACACTATTTATCCTGTTTCGGATGTAATAAATGTTCTACTAGGTGAAAAAGTTAGAGGAGCATCTTTTGCAGTAGGGACTATCCGTTTTCCAAGAATGGTTGCAGGTGTATTTGCTGGATTCGCATTTGGAATTTCTGGACATGTATTTCAAACGATGCTTCGAAATCCTTTAGCAAATCCCAATGTTATTGGAATAACAGCTGGTTCAAGTGCCGCTGCTGTATTTTGTATTATTGTTCTTCATGCAAGTAATGCTTTTGTGTCTCTTGCCTCTATTATTGGTGGACTTGCTACAGTACTTGTTATTTTTTTATTATCAAAAGGTACTTCTTTTTCAATTGGTCGATTGATTTTAATAGGAATTGGCATTCAAGCAATGCTAGATGCTGTCGTATCGTATTTATTACTTATTGGCCAGCATCATGATGTTCCTACTGCAATGAGATGGCTCAGTGGAAGTCTCAATGGGTCAAAGATGGAGAATCTTTATCCACTTATGATTACTGTGCTTATCTTAACGCCTGTTATTATCTCATTCGGAAGACGATTGGATATGCTTGAACTTGGAGAGCAAATGGCTACTTCTCTGGGTATTAACACAAATAAAACTAGGCTAATGCTTATTATTAGTTCTGTGCTTATTATTGCATTAGCTACTGCTACAACTGGACCTATTGCTTTTGTAGCCTTCCTAGCAGGACCTATCGCCAAGAGATTAGTTGGTGTTGGATTTTCTACCCTCATTCCAGCAGGACTAGTTGGAATCATTTTGGTTTTAGCATCAGATCTAATAGGGCAATTTGCTTTTGTTGCTAGATACCCTGTAGGTGTTATTACGGGTATACTTGGAGCACCATATTTAATCTTGCTATTAATTCGAATGAATCGAAAGGCGGAATTGTAATGGAAAAAACACATGATTTTCGAGCTGAAAGCTTAACGTCAGGCTATGAAAATAACATGATACTAAAAGAGGTTGGCCTTGAAATTCCAAGTAATAAAATAAGTGTTATTATTGGTTCTAACGGCTGTGGAAAATCAACGCTCTTAAAAACTCTATCAAATCTTATTAAATCAACCTCTGGTGATATAATGCTTGATGGTAAAGCGATTAGTAAATATCCTCCAAAACAATTAGCCCGGATTCTTGGTATTTTACCTCAATCTCCTATTGTTCCAGAGGGGATAACAGTAGCTGATTTGGTTGGGCGCGGCCGATTTCCACACCAGTCTTTTTTTAGTGGTTGGACAAAGAAGGATTACGAAGCTGTTGCTGAGGCAATGGAAATCATGAAGGTTACGGAATTTGCCAATAAGAATATCGATGAGTTATCAGGTGGTCAAAGACAACGTGTTTGGATTGCAATGGCTTTAGCACAACAAACAGATATTTTATTTCTTGACGAGCCAACAACCTTCTTAGATATTACGTATCAAGTGGAGATTTTGGATTTACTTACAGATCTTAATCGTAAATACGGTACGACCATTGTAATGGTTCTCCATGATATTAATTTAACTGCACGTTATGCAGATTATATTTTTGCCCTTGAAAAGGGAAGATTAGTAGCAGAAGGAAAGCCATCTGACATTATCACAAGTCAATTGGTAAAAGATATCTTTGGATTGGATTGTACAGTTATTGTGGATCCAGTGTCAGGTACACCATTAGTCGTTCCAATGGGTAGGCATCATGTAAAAGTATCCATCTAAGATTGTTTTTTGTGGTAATCTATTATAATGGATTATTTAAGATACATGTATAAATAGACTCTTAAAATAAGAGAGGATGAATTCAGAATTATGACAAGTAATTTTGAATTCATCCTCTCTTTTGTTGTCATTACATTATGGAACTTTGACAAGAGGAAACAACTATATATTACTTTATTATTTTGATGTAAAATAATGTTATTCATTTATGATGAAAAGAATAGTAAGAAGGAGAATCAACTTGAGAGGTACATCGCATGCTGCGATTGGAGCAGCAACCGGATTTATTGCAGCGAATATGGTTCAAAGCTCACCAACTGAAACGGTTCTGTTGGTTGCTTTAGGCAGTATTTCCGGATTAATTCCGGATTTAGATATTGAAGGGAAACTTCGGGGGAAAATAACTTTGTCTCATAAGATGATAAAGTTATCTGCGCATATAATCGGCATACTTATGATTGTATATAGTTTTATGGAGCAAACCGCATCACAAAGAGGGTTTGGTATAGGCTTTGGTTTACTGATAATGGCCATCGCTTCTTTTATTAAGCAAAAACATATGCTAACGTTAACTGGAATTGCTGTCCTTTTTGGAGGAGTTTCACTAGAGGAACAATGGATGATTTTACTAGGAATTTACATAGGTATTGCTTCCTTTTCCTCTCATCGTACTTACACTCATTCTATCATTGGTGCTATTTTCTTTAGTTTCATTGCAACTGAGTTTGAAAGTTCAATTGGAATAAATGGAATCTTTTACGCATGCATTGGAGGCTATGTTAGTCATTTACTTGCAGACATGAAAGTGTTACCTGTTAATAAAAGGGGAGTTAAGCTTTTTCTACCATTGTCATCCAAAGAATTTTAACTTAAGCGTTAAGTCGGATAAAAACTGATACTAGATCTTAGAAGTCACTCCGTATTCAGTTATCAATTAATTTACCTCATTATTTGCTACTAAATAGCCAATGTGCTTATAATAAATATACTGATTGAATTTAATCATTTAAAGGAGAGTAGCCGAAATTGAACCCAATAATGCAAATGAAAGAAGAAACAAAATCCTTCATTAATGAATATGAAGGCAAGTTTGAAAGTAAGTTACTGACAGAAGCAGTTAATGTTTCAACAAAGATCACTGATATATTAAAAAGAGGAAATATAGATTTATTAAAAAATGCTAAGAAGCTTATTTTTTACGTGATTGATAGAAAAGAAGAGGAGCTAGTTCTTTTTGCCAATCAGGAAGGAATTGCTTGGGCAAAACACTCCTTAACATTAGAGTTAAAATTAGAGTGGGTACAAGCGATAAGAAGAACGCTATGGCATTTTATTAGTGTGATTGATGAACAAAAGAACATTATAGAAAAGCGTGATGACTACTATCATTTGGAAAAATTAATTAATGAAAAGATTGATCAATTTCTCAATAATTTCTTCCTTAGTTATTCTAATTACAAAGATGAAATGATTTACAAACAAAGAGAAATGGTAGAGCATTTGTCAGTCCCTATTATCCCGGTTAGTCAATCTGTCTCTGTTTTACCCCTTATTGGTACGGTTGACGCTTATAGAATTCATGTTATTGAAGAAAAAGTACTAAATGATATAGCTGAATCTAGAATACAAACATTAGTCATAGATCTTTCTGGTGTGGCAATGATGGATTTAGACGTTATAGATAATTTCGAGAAGATATTAGCGGGAATTTCTATGATGGGATGTAAAACTATTCTTACTGGGCTAAGACCAGAACTTGTCAAGAGAATGGTTCATTCAGGTATACATTTCAATAATGATGCTGAAACGAGAGGGACACTACAGGAGACATTAAAGAAATATCTTTAAAATTAATGGTAAAAAGGTGGATGGTATTTCCACCTTTTTTATTGGAATTTCGTATAAGGGATATATCAACTAATTTCATCTTTAAAGTTAGTACATAAAGATAAATAGCATAGTAAATAATAGTACTCTTTCTGAAAATAGGTTTCGTGGGAGGAGAAATATAGGTGGAAACAATCTGTACATGGGCGACATCAAGTGAGTTAATGAAAGAATACCATAATAATGAATGGGGTATTCCTAGTTTTGATGACCGTTATTTATTCGAAATGTTAGTTTTAGAGGGAGCACAATCTGGATTATCCTGGTCCATTATTTTAAAAAAGAGGAATGCCTATAGGGAAGCATTCCACCAATTCAATATTGATGAATGTGCTAATCTAACAGATTTAGAACTGGAGCATATTAAAGAGAATACAGAAGTGGTAAAGCATATGCAAAAGATTAGATCAGTAAGAAGTAATGCTATAGCTATACAAAAGGTGCAAAGTGAATTTGGAAGTTTTGCTAATTTCATCTGGGAATTTGTGAACAAGAAACCTATTATATCTAATCATACAAGTATAAGCGAAGTACCTGCAGAATCTGATCTTTCTATAAAAGTAAGTAAGGAATTAAAAAGAAGAGGGTTTAAATTTATTGGACCTGTAACAACCTATTCCTTTTTGCAGGCGATAGGAGTAATAGATGATCATATTATTCATTGTCCTTATCATTCTATGAATAGATAAATACATTAGGAAGCTCCTTTTTGTTTCTTTGTTTTATAAAGGAGTATATAGTGTCGATTTTTATCTGAAAATATTATACTATTAATCTATTCTAAATAAAGAGATAATTAACGGGGGATTAAGATGAATAGCTGGATACGTACAAATCTTTATTGGGTGATACCAGGGCTGCTAGTATTGCTAGGTCTATTTTTGTTATTTTATCAAAACTTTTCTAAAGTAACAGCGGCTCCTGAGGATAACTGGAGTCGTGGCCTTCTTGTTGGTGAGACACAGTTTAATAAGCTACCCAAAATTATAGAGACAACAGATGGTGAGTATCAAATATCACTTTTTCAAAGCAACAAAATAATAACAAAAATAGTAGATAGAGATTTTAATGTCGAAAAACAGAAAACATATGATATTCCAGTAGATAAATGGACTCAAGTTTATTTTAATGAAAAAGAAATGGTATGGTTTGATTATTCCAATATCCTTGATGAGAATAAACAACAAATTGTAACGGATGTGGAAGAATTTTATCCATTAGATAGCTCTATTTTATACATAAAAGAGAATGTCTTATATCATTTATATCCAGATACAAAGAAATCGACTAAAATGATGGACATTGATTTAGATAACGAAAGTATTTCATTGGAAGAGAATGAAGATGGAATCCATGCACTCCTTTTTCATAAGGGAGAAAATGTAGTAAATCTTCATTTATATAAGTTAGGTACGGATAAGGTAAATAAATTGTATGAAACCAAACTAAAGGTAGACTCAGGAAAAAAAGTGAATAATATTGCTTTTACGTATAAAGAGGAGAATTTAGCACTGTTACTTCAGGAAGAGTTAGAGCTAACACAGGGAAATCCGGAGTATTTTAATTACTTTGCTCAAACAGTTGTGACAAATTCTAAGGAACCGAAACAATTCAAATTAACCTTTCAAGATCCTGCACAGGAAAGTTCTAAGTTAAAAGAGGTAAATGATGTTACCTTTATTTATCGCGATGGAAAACCTAGGCTGCTATTTAAAGCTAATGGTTATACGGATACAAAATATAATGAAAAGACGGCTTTTAATATTTATGAAACCGAAATTAGTGAGGATGGCCAAACAAAAACGGAAAGAAGAAGCAATACTGCTGAAATTTCTACTATTCCACAATGGTTAAACAAAGAGACAGTTGCTTGGGTAGATTTAGATGGAGAAGAGAATAAAGTATATATATCATCAAGTGATGTAGAGAAAATTGATAAGAAAATAGAAATAACATCCGATCATTGGTTACAGGCATTAGGTAAGACATTTGGAATGATTGCTTTATCTTTCTTTGCACTTGCTGTGTCCTTTATATGGTTTATGTGGCCAATTCTATTTGTTGTTATCCTTTATGTAATCAAAAGCAGAGCTATTGATTATGACCGATCTTGGGTCTTCTACACAGGAGTTGTCATTTACCTAGTAGCAACTTTACTATTTAAGGATCGTTTCTTTATTCCAAGTATGATGAGTAATGCACCATCTTATCTAACCTTTACAGGAAGTACTTACTTCTATCTACTTTTCTTTGCAGTTATTGCCTTTCTTCTTACAATGATGGCAAAGCGCTTAAATGAATGGACAGGTGCTGTGCGTGTGATTTATTTTGTAGCTGTTCATATTATTCTTACCATGGTCTTTTTTGGACCATATATTATTTATTAATAGGAAATCTTTTAGCAGACACTTTTGGGAGGTCTATTATTCATTCTTTCACTTCCTAAACTAATCAAAAAAAGATTGGGGGAGTTACTTTGCGCTCAGAAAAAGAAATGTTGGATTTGGTTATACGTGTGGCAAAGGAAGACAATAGAGTAAAGGCTGTCTGTATGAATGGTTCTCGAACAAATCCTAACGTACCAAAGGATCCCTTTAGAGATTACGACATTGTTTATCTCGTAGAGAATCTTCCTTCCTTTCTTGAAAATTCTAGTTGGGTAGATGTGTTTGGTGAACGTATTATTATGCAGACACCAGAGGATTCCTCTCTTTTCCCTCCTACATTAGGTGGAAGATTTACCTATCTTATGCTATTTACAGATGGGAATAGGATAGATTTAATGTTAGTTCCTGTTGAAGAGAAGGATAGTTATTGTAAAGAAGATCGCTTACTAGCTGTACTCCTTGATAAAGACAATATTTTGCCTTTGCTTTCAGAAGTGAGTGATCAAGATTATTGGGTAAGAAAGCCCACTTTAGATAATTATAGAGATTGCATAAATGAATTTTGGTGGGTATCTACCTATGTTGTAAAGGGATTGTGGAGAAGAGAATTACTATATGCAATAGACCATATGAATAGTATACGAGCTATGCTCCTTAAAATGTTACAATGGAAAGTTGGAACAGAAACAAACTTTACCTTAAGTGTTGGTAAAAATAATAAGTATCTAAATAAATATGTAGATGAAGATATATGGAAACAATTGTTAAATACTTATCCGACTGGAGATTATCAGGAAGCATGGGGAGCTTTATTTACCATGATAAAGCTATTCGACCAAGTAGGATTGGAAGTTGGG
>DATMFU010000274.1:0-16143 GCA_035556015.1 Niallia sp.
TTTGAAACGTATGCAAAGACATTATTTAAAAGGTATCAAGAAAAGGTAAAATATTGGATGACTTTCAATGAAATCAATATGTTACTTCACTTGCCTTTTGTTGGCGCTGGCCTTGTCTTTGAAGAAGGGGAAGATCAAACGAAGATAAAATACCAAGCTGCTCACCATCAGTTAGTTGCAAGTAGTTTGGCAGTTAAGGCTGCACAGGAAGTGAACCCAGATATGAAGGTTGGGTGTATGTTAGCTGCAGGACAAACTTATCCATATTCCTGTAACCCGGATGATGTTTTATCTGCAATGGAAAAGGATAGAGAATCATTTTTCTTTATTGATGTTCAATCTCGGGGCAAATATCCTGGATATGCAAAGCGATTCTTTAAGGAAAATAATATTACAATAAAAATGGAAGAGCAGGATGAGGAGATATTGGCTAAGTATACAGTCGATTATATTGGATTCAGCTACTATGCTAGTCGAACAACGAGTACAAACCCGGATATTAATAAGCATACAGCTGGAAATGTATTTGGTTCGATTGAAAACCCATATCTTGATAAATCGGAATGGGGCTGGACAATTGATCCGAAAGGCTTTCGTATTACAGCGAATCAATTATATGATCGTTATCAGAAACCTCTCTTTGTAGTAGAAAATGGCTTAGGAGCTATAGATACTATAGATGAAAATGGAGAAATTCAAGATGATTATCGAATTGATTATATGCGGAAGCATGTAAGCGAAATGGGAGAAGCAATAAAGGATGGTGTCGAGATTATTGGGTACACGAGCTGGGGACCAATTGATATCGTTAGTGCTTCCACTGGAGAAATGAAAAAGAGATATGGATATATTTACGTTGATAAAGATAATGAAGGAAATGGAACACTTACTCGTTCGAAAAAGAAAAGCTTTAACTGGTATAAAAACGTTATTGCATCTAATGGTGAAAACATATAAAAGCTAAGAATAGGAAAGTTGATATTCAACTTTCCTTCTTTCTGTATAGGGTGAATGACAATAAGAATTTACGATCACTATCTCATTAATAAGGATATTAATATGGAATAGTAGGGTGGTCCTATGATAATAGATAAAATATATAATAACAATGTAGTCAGTGTCATTAATGATAAAAAGGAAGAATTAGTGGTTATGGGAAAAGGAATTGCTTTTCAAAAGCGGCCTGGAGACTTTGTAGAGGAAACAACTATTGAAAAAGTCTATACGTTAAAAAATAACGATATGTCTGTGAAATTCAAGACGTTACTATATGAGGTTCCTGTCGAGTACATTCAAATAACAGAAGAAGTAATAAAAATGGCTAAAAGTCGAATGGGTAGGAGTCTAAATGAAAGTTTGTACATTTCACTAACAGATCACATACATTTTGCAGTGGATAGAATAAAAAAAGGATATGAAATTAAGAATGTCTTACTGTGGGAAATTAAACGTTTCTATAAAGAAGAGTTCTCCATTGGGATGGAAGCTATTAAGCTAGTGAAAAGCAAACTGAACTTTGAGTTACCAGAGGATGAAGCTGGATTTATTGCCATGCATTTAGTGAATGCAGATTTAAATCAAGATATGCCGAACATTGCTAATATAACCAAGGTAATGCAAAACATATTAAACATCGTAAAGTACCATTTTAAAATGGAGTTCGATGAGGAATCGTTAAACTATTTTCGTTTTGTTACACATTTAAAATTTTTTGCTCAACGGCTTTTTAGCCAAATGCATATGGAAGATGATGATCCATTTTTATTTGATATCGTGAAAACGAAGCATAAAGAAGCTTTTGAATGTACGGAGAAGATAAATAAATACGTAATGAATCAATTTCATTATTCCTTATCAGATAATGAAAAACTGTACTTAGCTATTCATATACAACGGGTAGTAAATCGGTAAGTAGGATAGATCTTAATGAAGATGAAGGTTCTAGTTGATTAATTATGGAGAAACTTCAATTATTCATAAGTTCTATCCATACTTTTATTAGTGAACCAATCTGATATTCCTGGCAGTTTCCCCACCTAAATTTCCTCATTGTTTTTTGCTGTTTTTTAGGTGGGATTTTTTCTGCCAGCTCATGTGGATAAATGAAGAATACATTTTTATTAGACTATATCTAGGCATGGATTAATTTGATAAAGAATGATTCTCTTCTTTTTCTTTCTTCTCTTCTTCAAGAATCTCAGAGGTATGTCGTAAATTTTTTTCATATTCCTTCCGTATTTTTCCACAAGTGATACATTCTCCACTATAATAATAACTATATTTATGATATTTTCTTATTTTACAAATTAATGAACCAAATAACATTGTGAACACTCCTTTACTCCTAAATTTTACATGAATAGCTCGTAATGGTCGGTTAAGTTATGGTTACGAAACTACCAAATTTAGTAACAAATATATATTTCTTATCTTTTGTGTGACACTTTGTTAATAAAGTTTTACATTTTCGTTAGAAAACCATCCTCAATGATAAAATTTACTTATAGGGAGGAACCTTTAGGAGCATAATTCGTATTAGTACATGTTGAATAAAAAGATAAAAGGTGTTACACCCTATTTTTTTAAAAGCAATGAAGTAATTTCTATATAAAGTAAAAGGAGAGGTTATTTATGGGGGTATTGTTAAGCAAGGGACAAAAAGTAGACTTGACGAAGGCTCATCCAGGTTTAAGTAATGTGATAGTGGGATTAGGTTGGGATACTAATCAACATGGAGCAAATTATGATTTAGATGCCTCTGCTTTTTTACTTGGCGGAAACAATAAAGTATTAAGTGATGATGATTTTATTTTTTATAATAATCCAAGTGGAGCAAATGGTTCTGTTCAATATAGTGGAGACAATCGAACAGGTCAGGGAGCTCTTGATGATGAACAAATTAGAATAGATTTACAGAGAGTTCCACCAGGTATTCAACGTATTGCTTTCACTATTACTATTCATAATGCTTATGAAAAAGGACAGAATTTTGGTCAAATAATGAATGGGTATGTAAGAGTATTTAATGAAAGAGATCAAGTAGAGTTGGTACGCTTTAATCTTGGAAGAGATTATACGATTGAAACAGCTATCGTAGCTGCTGAATTATATCGTCATAATGGGGAATGGAAGTTTAATGCAATAGGAAGTGGTTTTCAGGGAGGTTTGGCTGCATTATGTAGAAATTTTGGGGTAACTGTGGATGATGCACCTTCTACTACCTATTCAACAAATCCACAAGCTTCTATGCCTATTGAGATAAATCAAACTTATCAAACTCCTAATTATTCTCAAAATCAAACACCATCTTATGGATCACCAAACTACATGTCTGGAAATAGCCCAGCAGTGGGACAGCCTATTTATTCTAACCATCCACCTACTTATGGACAAGTTAATACGTATGAAAATCGCTCCTCTTCAGATGAGATGCAATGTCTCCGTTGTCATAGCACAAATGTAAGGACAGGAGAAAAGGGATTTGGCATTGGAAAAGCAGCTATTGGTGGCTTATTGTTAGGGCCTGTTGGATTATTAGGTGGTTTTATCGGGAAAGGTCAATTAAAAATAACCTGTAACAGCTGTGGGTATCAATGGTCACCATCGAGTACAGACTATGCGCAATGGGGGCGACAACAAAAACAGCGTGCTAAAGAGTTATTTATGCGATATAAGCATCCTGATGTACTAGATGCAGTTGTAGCTGCTTGTGCTTTAGTAAGTATGGCAGATGGAAGATTAGATTCTTCGGAAGAAAGAAAAATGATGGAGTTCATCCAGCAGAGTGAGGAGCTCCGCGTGTTTGATACAAATAAAGTTATCCAGCAATTTCATCAGTTTGTCCAGAAGATTGAGTATGATCAAATAATTGGTAGAGCTGAGTGTTTCCGTGCCATTGGAAAAGTGCGCTCCAAGCCTGAAATTGCAAGGCTAGTAGCTAGATATTGTATATCGATTGGTTATGCAGATGGTCATTTTGATCAAAGAGAAAAGCAAACAGTAACAGAGATTTGTCGTGAATTAGGTTTAAATCCACATGAGTTTCTATCCTAGTAGATGATAAGAATAATCTTTTGGATTCTAGTCTATTAATTGTTTAAATCATACAAAACGAGTATCTACAGGAGGAGAAGAATGGCAGGGAATCAAACAGGTTTAGTTGACAGAATAATCGATAATATTGGAAAAGTGATGATTGGAAAACGCGAAGTAGCAGAAATGAGTCTAGTAGCTTTATTAGCAGAAGGACATGTTTTATTGGAAGATGTACCTGGTGTCGGGAAAACAATGATGGTCAGAGCATTAGCAAAATCAGTGGGAGCAGATTTCCGTAGAATCCAGTTCACTCCAGATTTATTACCATCTGATGTAACAGGAGTTTCTATTTATAATCCAAAGGAGATGGAGTTTCAATTTGTTCCAGGTCCAATTTTGGGGAATATTATTTTAGCTGATGAAATTAACCGTACTTCTCCTAAAACGCAATCTGCCTTGTTAGAGGCAATGGAGGAAAGTAGTGTTACCATTGATGGAATTACACACCGACTAGAGAAGCCTTTCTTTGTGATGGCAACACAAAATCCGATTGAATACGAAGGAACATATCCCTTACCAGAAGCTCAGCTTGATCGCTTTTTATTAAAGATGCAAATGGGCTATCCTTCTTTATCAGAAGAAATAGAAGTTTTAGAGAGAGTACAAACTTCTGCACCAATAGAGGAGATAGAATCAGTGGTGACACTGGATGAGTTACTTGGAATGCAAAGAAATGTGAGACAAGTATATGTGGATGTAACGATAAAAAAATATATTGTAGATCTTGCACATGCTACTAGAGTACATTCAAGTGTTTATCTAGGAGTTAGTCCAAGGGGATCCATTGCATTAATGCGAGCATCCCAAAGCTATGCTTATATAAATGGAAGGGATTATGTTATACCTGATGATGTTCAGTATCTAGTCAAGGCTGTTTTTGCCCACCGTTTAATTTTAAATTCGGAAACGAAATTTGAAGGGATAAGTGGTGAAGATATTATTGAAATGATTGTCTCAGAAGTTTCCGTGCCAGTACAAAGGCTTGTGAAATAATGAAAAGATATATTCAAAAGCTGAATCGTATTTGGAAGTTGATTCTGCTGTTCATCTTACTGGGCATGACATTTTCATATGCTATGTTTCAAGGAGGATTTGTCAGCTGGTTTTTATTCTATAGTTTTTTGCCTTTTGCTATATATGGGTTATTGGTTGCTATATATCCAATTAGAGATTGGGAAGTTAATAGAAAAATGGAGAAGCATGAGTACAGTGCAAAAGAAGAACTAGTTGTAGAGATAGAATTATCGAGAAAGACTTTTTTTCCTATCTTTTACTTACTGATAGAAGATTGCTTTAGTTTTTCTGGTAGCAATAAATTAATGGGAAAAACAATATTAATGCCAGGTTTTAAACGACATTTATCTTATACCTATAAAATTGATGAACTCCCAAGAGGGGAACACACTTTTTCTCAATTGCTTTTGAAAGTGGGGGACCCATTAGGTCTAATTGAGACAGAAAAGGTTTATAAACAAGAAGATAAAATACTTGTTTACCCACCTTACGAGAATATCGTATATAAGCCATTGGAAACTCACTATGAGCAAGGTTTAGCCTCTTCTAAGGAGAGGGTTCAAAGAGATACAACAATGGCTGTTGGAATAAGGGAATATCAGCCAGGAGATCGTTTCTCTTGGATTAATTGGAAGGCAAGTGCTAAGCGGAATAACATGATGACAAAAGAATTTGAGCAGAGGCAGTCACAAGATCTGCTAGTCGTTATGGATAGTATGGAAAGTGAAGGATTTGAAGTGCTAGTTTCATTTACTGCATCCATGGTAAGAGCTATTTTGAAAAAAGGTGCTCAAACTGGATTCTTATCAGTAGATGAAAAAGAAAGAGTTATATTTCCCATAAGAGGTGGAGAGAGTCATCAGCAATTGATTCTTCACTATTTGGCAAGAGTTAGGCCGATAAAGGGTTTAACTATTGCCCAAATGCTAGATACTGAAAATAGCCTATTTCAACAACACACCACCTTATTGCTTGTGACGACTGAATTAACAGAAACTCTTATAGAGAGAGTTAGCTATCTTTCTAGCAAACAATTTAATATAGGAGTCTTTGTGGTGAAAAAAGAAAGAGATAGTTTATCTGCAGATGAAAAGACATGGAGTTTATTTGCCTCTAAACGAGGAATTCGAATAATCCCTGTTACAAGCGGAAAATTTAATGATGTATTTTCGAGGGGGAGTGCTGGATGAAATTATTCATTAACAGAAAGCAGTTTACCCTGGTAGATTTTTTCTTATATGTTTTAGGCTTCTTCCTTGTTATAGAGTGGCTTAGACCATTGGAACAATTAACAGATACAAATGATATCCTTGTTTTTAACCTATTTTTAGTACTTTCTTTAACGCTTGCTTATCTTCATGTTTCACCGATTATTAGTGGAGCGTTAAAGACAGTTTGTATCCTTTATAGTTTAGTATATTTATTTTATGAGGAACCCTTTTTTACATTTACTTGGATTCCATCCTTTTTATCTTCTCTAGTAGATAACTTGGCATTAGTTTTTAATGCAAATTGGACAGAGCTAACTAGCGCGTTTAGAAGTTTGTTGTTTTTCATTCTACTTTGGTTAATGGCTTATTTAATAGATTATTGGTTAATTAAGCGTAGGAGAATATTCATCTTTTTCTTATTAACTATTGTCTACATAACTGTTTTAGATACATTTACAATCTATCGTGCAGATTACGCCATTATAAGGACGGTAATCATTGGTTTTACAGTAATGGGAATTCTAAGTTATTTGCGCTTGAAAGAAAAAGAGGGGCTTATGAATAGCCCAGTCTCTTTATTGAAATGGATGTCTCTGCTGCTTGTTTTTGTATGTATTAGTGCTGGAATTGGATATGTAACGCCAAAAGCAGATCCTATCTGGCCAGATCCTGTTCCCTTTATTAAAACAGTTGGAAGTAAGGGTGGAGAAGAAAGTGGATTGAAAGCAGGAGTAAATAGAGTAGGATACGGGGTAGATGATGCCCAATTAGGTGGAGATTTCATTAATGATGATACAGTTGTTTTTATATCGGAAGTGGAAAAGCCTCATTATTGGAAGGTAGAGACAAAAGATACGTATACAGGAAAAGGTTGGGTTCAATCAGAAAAATCATTGACATTAAATGTGGAAAACAATCAAGTTCTTGATAATGGCGGAGAAATTCCATTTGATTCTTTTGTAGAAGGTAATAAGGTAAAGCGGACAGATTCAGTGAGTAAGGTTATCTTTAAAGATCCATTTTCCTATTTACTCTATCCTTTAGGTGTAAAAGAAGTAAAAGCGGATCATTCTTATATAGAAATAGAAGCTGGTAATGAAAGAGGTATATTCGGCGGTTTTGTGGAGGAATACAATGTTTCTTATGAAATGCCTGGATATAGTTTGGATGCTTTAACTCATACGGATATAGAAGCCTTTATAGAGGAAAATCCTGAAATGGAAAAACGATATTTGCAACTGCCAGAGTCATTACCGAAAAGAGTAAGGGATTTAGCAGTAGATATTACGAAAAATGATGAAAATATTTTTGCGAAGGTACGAAGCATAGAATCCTATTTTTCCTCAAACGGTTTTTCCTATAGCCAATCAAATGTTGCTGTTCCAGAGGATGGACAGGATTATGTCGATCAGTTTTTATTTGAAACAAAGATAGGTTATTGCGATAATTTTTCTACCTCTATGGTTACATTATTACGTTCGATTGGTATTCCTTCTAGATGGGTGAAAGGATTCACAGCAGGAGAATTTAAAAAAAGAGATGGGGAAATTCGTCATTATGAGGTGACAAACAATAATGCTCATTCTTGGGTAGAGGCATATTTTCCAAATATAGGATGGATAGCTTTTGAACCAACTCAAGGATTTACTAATGCTAATACGTATATTAATGATATAGAAATGAAAGATGACAATCGTTCAGAAGAAACAAGTACAGAGAACGAAGAGGAACAAAATCAAGCACAAAAGAATAAAAAACCTAATCAAGCAAAAGAGGAGCAACAGCAAACAGTAAATAAGGAGACATCTATTAAAAAATGGTGGGATAGTTTTACTGCTGCACTGAAAATGTATTGGGAATGGATTATAGGAGCTATTGTTATCATCGTTGTTTCCATCTATCTTCTATATAAATTCCGTTATAAATGGCTTCCATATTATTATATTTGGCAATTTAGAAATAAACTGGACGTTTCTAATTTTCCAAAGGCTTATCTAAAGTTGTTACATTTATTAAAGCTTGCAGGACTTGATAAGAAGGAGTCAACAACTTTAAGGGAATATGCGAAGCAAATTGACCATGTGTATGAAACCGATGAAATGGGAGTTTTAACAGAAAAGTATGAAGAATTTCTTTATAAGGGACAACTAGAAAATGGTACTTGGGACGAGTTGAAGGAATTGTGGGAAAATTTAATAAAAAGAACAACAACTTGACCATTAATTCGACATGTTGTTACAATGTTCTTAATATATAATTCCTTCATATATCCTCGAAAATATGGTTCGAGAGTCTCTACCGGATTACCATAAATAATCTGACTATGAAGGCAGATACGTCTCTTATTTATTTAATGATAAAAAAAGACTAGAATTCTGCCTTCGTTTTTATTTGGGGCCGGTTCTAGTCTTTTTTATGTATATAATTAAGTAACCATAGGTTCATTAGCATGATTTGGAAAGGATATGGAAATAGTATTAAAAAGTGTCAAATAGATTAGTTGGGGTGAGTTGGAGTGGAGAAAGCACATATTGAAGGTCAGGAAATAATTGTAGTTCTTGATTTTGGTAGTCAATACAATCAGTTGATTACAAGAAGAATAAGAGAATTTGGAGTATATAGTGAGTTACATCCTCACACTATAACTGCAGAAGAAATTAAAGCATTAAATCCATCTGGAATTATTTTTTCTGGTGGCCCAAATAGTGTGTATGATGCGAATGCTTTTGGTTGCGATGAGAAAATCTTTGATTTAGGGTTACCGATTTTTGGTATATGCTATGGAATGCAATTAATGACAAAGCATTTTGCAGGAAAAGTAGAAAAGGCAAAACATCGTGAATACGGAAAAGCAGCTATTAATATTGAAACTAGTTCGAAGTTATTTGCTGATCTTCCAAAGGAACAAATTGTTTGGATGAGTCATGGTGATTTAGTAGTAGAAGCTCCAGCAGGATTTACTGTAGATGCGACTAGTGCTTCTTGTCCAATTGCTTCTATGAGTAATGAAGAAAAAGGTTTATATGCTGTTCAATTCCATCCAGAAGTTCGCCATTCTGTGTATGGCAATGAATTATTGAAGAACTTTGTGTTTGGTGTATGTGGATGTAAAGGCGATTGGTCAATGGAAAATTTCATTGAAATAGAAATGGAAAAGATTCGCCAAACAGTAGGTGATAAGAAGGTTCTTTGTGCACTTAGTGGTGGTGTAGATTCATCCGTGGTTGCTGTTCTTATACACAAGGCAATTGGTGACCAACTTACTTGTATTTTCGTAGATCATGGTCTTCTTCGTAAAGGGGAAGCAGAAGGAGTAATGAAGACTTTCTCTGAAGGCTTCAACATGAATGTTATTAAAGTAGATGCAAAAGAGCGCTTTATGGCTAAATTAGAAGGTGTAAGTGACCCAGAACAAAAACGTAAAATTATAGGTAATGAATTTATCTATGTATTTGATGATGAAGCAGCAAAATTAGAAGGAATTGATTTCCTTGCACAAGGTACTCTTTATACAGATATTATTGAAAGTGGTACAGCTACAGCACAAACAATTAAATCACATCATAATGTTGGTGGACTTCCAGAAGACATGCAGTTCCAATTAATTGAGCCATTAAACACGCTATTTAAAGATGAAGTGCGTGCTTTAGGTACAGAGTTAGGAATTGCTGATGAGATCGTATGGAGACAACCATTCCCAGGACCAGGTCTTGGTATTCGTGTTCTTGGTGCTATTACGGAAGAAAAACTAGAAATTGTACGTGAGTCTGATGCAATTTTACGTGAAGAAGTTAAGAATGCAGGCCTAGAACGAGATATATGGCAATACTTCACGGTTCTACCTGATATTCGTAGTGTTGGTGTAATGGGCGATGCTCGTACGTATGACTATACAATTGGTATCCGTGCTGTAACATCTATCGATGGTATGACATCCGATTGGGCAAGAATACCATGGGATGTGCTAGAAAAAATCTCTACTAGAATTGTTAATGAGGTAGCACACATTAATAGAGTAGTATATGACATTACTAGTAAGCCACCTGCAACGATTGAGTGGGAATAAAATATACAATTCGATATCGTATAATTGTATAAAATAACTATAAAAACGAACGATTTTATTATTTTTGATAAAATCGTTCGTTTTTATATTGACGAATATTCGACATGCTGATAAACTAAGTTTGCAACAACATAGAAGTTTTACTCGTATAATATCAGGGAATAAGGCCTGAAAGTTTCTACCGAGCTACCGTAAATAGCTTGACTACGAGGCAAGTGTTTTAGAATAGGAATCTTGAACTCATTTTAATTTTTATTATTTTCTGAAAATTCCTTTCTATTTCATAAACCCTTAGTCAACGCTCCTGCACAGTAGGAGTGTTTTGTTTTAGTAGATATTAAAGCATGAATTGAGAGGGGAAATAAATATGAAGAAGTTTTTCAAATTTGAAGAACTAGGAACAAATTATCGTAAAGAAATAATGGGAGGTTTAACAACCTTTCTAGCTATGGCATATATTTTAGCTGTTAACCCAATTACTTTAACATTAAGTGATGTGCCGGATTTACCAGATGCATTACGTATGGATTATGGATCAGTATTTGTTGCGACAGCATTAGCTGCAGCGGTAGGATCTTTAATTATGGGGTTATTTGCAAACTATCCAATTGCTTTAGCACCTGGGTTAGGGTTAAATGCTTATTTTGCTTATACAGTAGTATTAAGTGAAGGACATCCTTGGCAATATGCTTTAGGTGCTGTATTCATCTCAAGTGCGTTCTTCTTACTATTAACTATTTCAGGGCTTCGTGAAAAGTTAATTAATGCTATCCCTGTTGAGTTAAAACTAGCAGTTGGTGCAGGTATTGGTTTATTCATTACTTTTATTGGATTGAAAAACTCAGAGATTATTGTTGATAACTCTGCTACATTGGTTGCTCTTGGTGATTTAACGAAACCAAGTACATTGCTTGCTATTTTCGGTATTATTATTACGCTTATCTTGATGGTGCGTGGAATCAAAGCTGGAGTATTCTTTGGAATGATTATTACTGCCATCGTTGGAATGATCTTTAATGTTATTGATACTCCATCTGGAGTTGTAAGTGCTATTCCAAGTGTTGAGCCAACATTCGGAGCTGTTTTCTCGGCTTTAGGTGATCCTGGGTTTTATACAAAAGGCATGGTAATAGCAGTACTGACATTCTTGTTTGTTGATTTCTTCGATAATGCAGGTACATTAGTAGCAGTAGCAAATCAAGCAGGACTAATGAAAGATAATAAGTTACCTAGAGCAGGTAAAGCTTTGATCTCTGATTCTATTGCTTCATTAATAGGTTCTGTTTTCGGAACATCAACAACAACTTCCTTTGTAGAATCTTCTGCAGGTGTTGCAGCAGGTGCGAGAACTGGATTGGCTGCAGTAGTTACAGCAATATGTTTCTTACTATCTTTATTCTTCTTCCCACTTTTGGAAGTAGTAACATCTGCGGTAACTACACCAGCTTTAGTTATTGTAGGGATATTGATGGTTGCTTCATTAGGTAAAATAGATTGGACTAAATTTGAGGTGGCTGCACCAGCATTCTTAACACTGATTACGATGCCACTTACTTACAGTATATCTACAGGAATAGCTGCTGGGTTTGTCTTCTACCCTATCACAATGATTGTTAAAGGAAAGGCAAAAGAAATTAACCCAATTATGTATGTATTCTTTGTAATCTTTGTTCTGTACTTTGTTTTCTTGCAATAATCCTTGATATAGTAAGGAGTCGCTAATTATGGCGACTCTTTTTTATTATTTTTTCGTTGACTTCTGATTTGGTCTCTAATAACATTAAATTATCTAGAAGTCTGTCGAAATGAGGAAACCATTATGTCGAATTTTCAAATAAAAAAGGCGCTTAATAATAATGTGCTAATTGGAGATCACCCTGCCTATGGAGAAGTAGTGTTAATAGGAAAAGGCATAGGTTTTAACCAGAAAGTCGGGAATATCATCGACTCAAGTGTTGGAGAAAAGCTATTTGTCCTAAAGGATGAAAAAGAACAAAGTAACTATTTAAAACTTCTTCCTCAAGTTGACAATGATTTACTAGAAGTAATAATTTCATCTATTGAGTTAATCAAGAATAAGACGAATGCAAAATTAAATGAACATATTCATGTTGCACTCACAGATCATATAATGTTTGCTGCTTCTAGAATAGCGAATGGACTTGTACTGAAAAATCCTTTTTTAATTGAAACGAAAGCGCTATATCCATTTGAATATAAAATAGCTGAAGAAGTAGTAGAATTAATTGGGGAACAGACAGGACTTAAACTCCCAGTAGGTGAAATCGGTTTCATTTCGTTGCATATTCATAGTGCGATAATGAATAGAGATTTATCCAAGGTTAACCAGCATTCTCAACTTGTAACGCATTTAGTCAATTTGATTGAAGATCAGTTGGAAACAGAAATTGACAAGGATAGTATTGATTATATGCGCCTAGTAAGACATTTGCGTTTTACAATTGAACGAGTGAATAATGGGGAAAAAGTGGAAGAACCGGAAAAAATAACTTTGTTATTGAAAAGTGAATATCCACTATGCTATAATCTTGCGTGGAAGCTCATAAAGGTTATGCAGCAAGTATTGAGAAAACCTGTTTTTGATGCAGAAGCAGTCTACTTGACTATGCATCTTCAGAGGTTACAGAAGAAAATTAAATAGTTATTATCTATTACGTGTTACTGATACGATCAGGCATGAGTGAAAGATGATTGAATTTAATGCCTAGGGATACGTTTCCCTAATGGTTACTTCAATCAAATTTTTGCTCATGCTTTTTTGTTGTTTTTTTATCTTAAATGATAACGTTTTATGAGCTGGAAAATGATTTAGGAGGAATATCAAAATGTTTAAAAAGATTTTTGGTGTTTTGCAAAAAGTAGGTAAAGCACTTATGTTGCCAGTTGCAATTCTTCCGGCAGCAGGTATCTTACTTGCATTTGGTAATGCGTTGCAAAATCCAACGCTTCTAGATATTGCACCATTTTTAAATAACGGTGGAGTAGAAATGGTCGCATCTGTTATGGAAGATGCGGGGAATATTATATTCGGTAACCTATCCTTGTTATTTGCTGTGGGGGTTGCTGTAGGTTTAGCTGGCGGTGAAGGTGTTGCCGGGTTAGCAGCTATTATTGGATACTTGATTATGAACGTTACTATGGGAACTGTTCTAGGAATTACTGCTGAAGATTTAGTAGGTAGTACAAAATATTCTTCTGTATTAGGTATTCCTACTCTTCAAACAGGTGTATTCGGTGGTATCATTGTTGGTATTATCGCGGCTACAATGTATAATAAATTCTTTGAAATTGAGTTACCAACATATTTAGGATTCTTTGCTGGTAAACGTTTTGTACCAATCGTTACAGCTGCAAGTGCTGTTATTTTAGGTTTAATAATGATTGTTATTTGGCCACCAATTCAACATGGTCTAAATGTATTCTCTGAAAACATGTTAGGGGCTAATTTAACATTATCAGCATTTATTTTCGGTTTAATTGAAAGATCATTAATTCCTTTTGGTCTACATCATATTTTCTATTCTCCTTTCTGGTTCGAGTTTGGTAGTTACACTACGAATGCTGGAACAATTGTTAAAGGTGACCAAGCTATCTTTATGAATCAAATTAAAGATGGAGTTCAAGATTTAACTGCAGGTACATTTATGACTGGTAAATTCCCATTCATGATGTTTGGATTACCTGCTGCTGCTCTTGCAATTTATCATGAAGCTCGTCCAGAGAAAAAAGCAGTTGTTGGTGGATTAATGGCTTCAGCAGCTTTAACTTCTTTCTTAACAGGTATTACAGAGCCATTAGAATTCTCATTCTTATTCGTAGCTCCTGTACTATTTGGTTTACATGCTGTTTTTGCAGGTCTATCTTTTATGACAATGCAATTATTAAATGTTAAAGTCGGTATGACATTCTCAGGTGGTTTAATCGATTATGTATTATTCGGTTTAATTAATCCGCAAACAAATGCGTGGATTATCATTCCTGTAGGTATAGTATTCGCTTTAATTTACTACTTCGGTTTCCGTTTTGCGATTCGCAAGTTTAATTTAAAAACACCTGGTAGAGAAGATGAAACAGAAGAAGATGAAAGTGCAGCTGGATCAACTAGCGATCTTCCTTACGATGTTTTAGAAGCTATGGGTGGACAAGAAAACATTGCACATTTGGATGCTTGCATAACTCGTCTTCGTGTATCTGTAAATGATATTAATAATGTTGATAAAGATCGATTGAAAAAATTAGGGGCTGCTGGTGTTCTTGAAGTAGGTAATAATATTCAAGCTATTTTTGGTCCTCGTTCTGAAACAATTAAAGGGCAAATGAAAGATATTATTAGCGGTAAAAGACCACGACCTGCCGCACAACAACAACAAGTTGAAGAAGTAGCAGCAGCAACAGATGCTCTTGACACTGCTGTGAATGGTCAGGATTCAATTGTTGCTCCTATTAAAGGGGAAGTTGTTGCAATTACAGATGTTCCAGATGCTGTGTTTGCTGGTAAGATGATGGGTGACGGTTTTGCGATTATTCCTTCTGAAGGAACTGTAGTTTCTCCAGTGGATGGAAAAATTGTTAACCTATTCCCAACAAAGCATGCTCTAGGTATCTTAGCAGATAATGGACGTGAAATTCTTATTCACTTTGGTATTGATACAGTTAAACTTAAAGGTGAAGGATTTGAAACACTTGTTTCTGAAAATGATCAAGTTAAACAAGGTCAACCTTTATTGAAAGTTAACTTAGATTATATTAAAGAAAATGCTACATCAACAATCACTCCTATTGTGTTTACAAATTTAGGAGAAGGTGAATCTGTAACAATTAATAAACTTGGTAATGTGGAATTAGAAGAAAAGGATATTTTAACAATTACTAAGTAATATTTTCTATAGAAGAAACTCGGTCTTTGGATCGGGTTTCTTTTTTTATTTGTAAGATTGCTGGATAGTAAGAAAAGTAGATGAGATGGGATGGAATTATAGGGGAGTAGTGAATATATTTTGGTCGAATATGATTCTTATGAGTAGATTGTGTGTATACTCAAGGACAGAAGATGTATTAATCCACTGACCTTAGTAATGTTTTAGCGTTTAAAAGAAGATTTTTTTTCATTAGAATAATTCTTTGGAAAAGGTGAACATTATAATAGTTGGTTAATTTTTAAGTTATTATCATTATATTATAAAGTTGTGTATGGTTGGTTGGTAAGTTTAATGGTAAACTGAACTCTTACTAATTAAATTATCCAAGTTAAAGGTTTATTAATATAATAATTAGTTGATCTGCTATATATTAAATAAACAGTGAGTAAGGAGTTTAAACTATATTAATAGTAATTTATACTTTTTGTTGTTTTGTTATTGACTAATTAGTTGGGCGATGGTATTATATAAAAACAGCCTAACTGAAACATTAAAAGCTAGATGCTTTGAAAATGAATGTTAAAATTATTTTAAAAAAGTAATTGACACAACTCAGATAAGGTGTTATGATATAAAAGTTGCTTCTGATAGCAACGGAGATATTGCTCTTTGAAAACTGAACAATAAACGTCAACAATAATCGTTTTATAACATTTGTTGTAAAACAAAATGAAGTAATACAAAAGCTAGAGTTTAGCAATGAGCTAATCTTACTCTTTATTGGAGAGTTTGATCCTGGCTCAGGACGAACGCTGGCGGCGTGCCTAATACATGCAAGTCGAGCGGACTTTAAAAGCTTGCTTTTAAAGTTAGCGGC
>DATMFU010000275.1:0-2717 GCA_035556015.1 Niallia sp.
AGTCCATACGTGTTTTTTATGAAAGGCTGTTTTCGTAAAGGTTGTTGCGATTACCCGCAGCGGAATACACTTCGCTTTCCGTGTGGCTAAGCTTAAGACTCCTCAGCTTCGGCTCCGGGGTCTCAGGCTGTCTCGCTAATTCCGGCTGCTCCACTAATTCTTTTTTCTGTGAAAATAAATAATGGTTTAAACTAGATCATTTTTGTTAAAGCTATAATTAATTGAAATTTGGCAATAGGAAAGCAGAGCTACCATATTTTACGGTTTCTCGTATAACTTTTCTATTTTTTGTCTATGATGCTAATTGGAAGTTAACTCGTGGTAGGGTTCTTTGTTTTGAAGCATGTGATAGACAATAGTAAGCATTCGATGTCCGATGGCAACGAGTGCTTTTTTCTTTCCTCTTCGTGCAGCTAACGACCAATATTTAATTCCTAATCTTTTATTTCGACTCCTAGAAACAGCCCATGCAGCCTCGCACAATGCAGATTTAATATGTGGATTTCCTCTTAATGTTCGTGTGCTTTTCCTTTTTCCTGCACTTTCATAATTTCCAGGTGACAGCCCTGCCCATGCAGCCAGATGTTTAGAAGTAGGAAATTGCTCCATGTCTACACCTATTTCTGCAATAATAATTGCGGCTGTATCTTTCTTAATACCCGGCATCGTGATTAGAAGCTGAACTTCTTCCTGATAATTTAGTAAGGTCTTATCGATTCTTTTCTCAATATCAGATATTAGTTCTTCAAGATAAATAATGTGCATCCAAGATTGTTTGATTAGAAAAAGTTGATGGTCATTTAATGTACCAAATAATGAATCTGCAATTAATTGCTTTTTATGAGCCATTCTTCCATGTATCTTTTTCTCCACCTCTTCTTGATCTATATAACCTTCAGTCATAAGTTGTTCTAATAATTTCCTTCCTGATACACCAAATACATCTGAAATAACGGTGCTTAGTTTGATATTGGAAGTCTCTAATACTTTCTGAATTCGGTTCTTCTCAGATGTCATATGGCCAATCCATTTCTTTCTGAGTCGAGTTAAATCTCGTAGGTTACGAAAGTCTTCTGGAGGGACAAAACTTTTCTCTATTAGCCCATGTCTTAATAGTTTGGCAATCCATTCTGCATCCGAAACATCTGTCTTCCTACCTGGAACGTTTTTAATCCTTTGGGCATTAGCCAATGTAATATCAAAAAAATCTTCTAAGATATTGTAAACTGGTTTCCAATACACTCCCGTACTTTCCATGGCAATGTGAGTAACCCCTTTTTCTTCTAGCCATTTAAGAAGACGAAATAAATCCTTCGTTAAAGTTGGAAAAGTCTCCGTCTCTTTTTCCATATCTGCTTCTGAATCGCCCAACAATACGCAAGCTACAATTGTTTCTGAATGAACATCCAAGCCAGCACAACGTTTGTATAATGTTTCCACTTCATCCACCTTCAATAAGATTATTCCACAAACAGTGGAATAAATTTGAAATTAGACATTTTTCTGTACGTAGTCATCTCTAAAAATAGAGAGCTAACAATGGGTTGTACACCAAATTTATTCCAACAGTTTTTATTACAGGGTAAAACCACCATTAAAAGACACGTTATATGCTCACTGTTTGTGGTATCTACATTATGGGGAAGGAAAACTATTTTCATTCCTGGGTTGAGAGCGAAAGTTCATGGTTGTTTTTATATAATAAAAAGAAAGCACTTTATCTCACTCTTAACGGATAGTAAGATCCTACTGATAGAAGTTTCACTTTATGTAGAGAGTAATGAAAGGTTAGGGGAAAAGAAATGCAGCTAAAATCAATAATGGTACTTTTCATGCTTTTGATTATTGTAAGCGGATGCAGTTTCGATTCGTCTAATCAAAAATATGAAATTATTTATCAGAATGATAGGCTTCAACCAAAAGAAGGGGAAAGGTCCGCAATAGAAAAGGAATATATGATTGCTGTTATACCAAAAGTAAGTGGAATTCCTTACTTTAATGCAGTGGAAGAAGGAGTATTAGAAGCTGGGAAAGATTTGAATGTACATGTGTTATATGCAGGACCATTAATAGCAGATTGGCAGCAACAAGAACAACTTGTTAAGGAATATATAGAAAAAGAGGTTGATGCTATTGCTATTTCTGCAAATGATCCAGAAAAATTAGGTCCTATCTTAATGGAAGCAAAACAAAAAGGGATTGTAGTTATGACATGGGACTCAGATACAAATGAAAAATTTCGGGAATATTTTGTTAGCTCAGTAGATCCAGAGACTTTAGGTAGACATGTGATGGATACTCTGTCTTTAAATATGAAGGAAAAAGGTGCTTATGCCATTATTACCGGTTCCGATAATGCTGCAACTTTAAAGGAGTGGACGGAGTGGATGGTTATTCAACAAGAAGAAAACTATCCTGAAATGAAGCTTTTGGAAGTAGAGGAATCAAATGATAACCCACAAAGAGCATATATGATTGCAAAAGAATTGCTGGTGAAATATCCAGATTTAAAGGGGATTATTGGAAGTTCTTCGGTAGGACCGCCAGCAGCTGCTCAAGCAGTAATGGATGCGAATAAAGTTGGAGAGATTGCAGTCGTTGGTTTATCAAGCCCTAATTTAGTGCGTTCTTATTTGAAAAACAAAGCGATACAAATTAGCACTTTATGGAGTCCTAAAAAATTAGGATATTTAACAGTTAGTGTAACAAAAGAAATT
>DATMFU010000276.1:0-2182 GCA_035556015.1 Niallia sp.
TTTTAAACCTGTATGTAGTTGTTCATAAAAGATAGAATCAGATTGTAATAATATCTCTTTGTAATTATCCAGTCCAACAAATGTAGGAGAACTAATTAAATCCCACTCCGTAAAGGATATATAAATACCAAAGAATATGGGGATAAGAAAAAAAATACCAAAAATAATTAAATGTGGTGCTAAAAATAGCCATGGTGTAAAGGAAGACTTTTTAGATTGCTTCATTTTCACTTGTTTCACTCGTTTCGTCGCAGGAACTGTTTCCATCACCCTAATCCCCTTTCTTTTACTTTATTTAAGGGTGTCTTTCACATAAGGTCTGACCCCATATAGGGAGTCAGACCCTTTTACAGTTTTTATTTATTGGAATTATCTTTTTCTACTTTTGCCGCAACTTCTTTTTGCATTCGATCTATTCCTTTATCAACATCTAATTTTCCAAAGACTATATCACCTGCATATGTGTCAAGTGCTTCGGAAACATAACCGTTGTATTTATAGTCAAAGATTTTCAAGGATGCTTGCTGTTCAGGTGTAGATAGGAAGATTGCTTGTGGCATTTGTTTGTATTCTTCCTCATCTAAAAGAGACAATGTTGCTGGATTTTGCCCAGATTTTGCCCATTCCATCGAATTGTCACGAACCCAATCTAAAAATTCTAATACACCTTTTGTTTTTTCATCCGTACGTGACTCATCCTTAAACATGACAAATTGGTGAGAAGAAGACCAGTTTACAGTTTTAGATAAATCATCAGAAAGCTGTGGCGCATTTGTAAGTCCCCAGTTAACTTTGCTTTCCTTTATCTGATTTTGCATCCAAATTCCTTCAGGTAGGAACACTACTTTTCCTGTTAAGAACAATTGAGTAGGATCTTCTCCATCCTTTGTTGTATAGCCATCCTTCACCATATCTTTCCATAGATTATACGTATCACTAGCAGCTTGGTTATTTAACGTAGGATTAATTCCATCTTCCGTTAAATTACCGCCAAATTGAGCATAAAGGGAAAGAAAATTTGGTTTTAACCAGGAAACTCCTACAGCCGCAATTTTATCTTTTTTCGAAATTTCTCCTACTTCCTTAATTTCATCAAAAGTCACAATATTATCATCTAATGCAGTAGGTAAATACTTTTCTACTAAATCTTTATTATAGTAAGTTCCAAATGTATGTATATCTAACGGAACACTATAACGTTCAGAATCTATTTCTCCAATATTCCATGCTTCTGTTACATAGTTTCCTTCATTGATATCAGAGAAATCAGTTAAAACATCATTATAAGAGGTTAACATATCATTATCTTTAAACTGCTTAATCCGCTCTGCATGCACAATCGTTAAATCAGGAATATTTTTCTTAGAATTAACAACAGTTGGAATTTTTTTATACATATCTGTTTCTTTTAAGGAGATATTCTTGATTTTAAACTTAGGATTTGTCTTATTGTACTCATCAACCATTGCTTGCATGTTCTTCCCATCCGGACCTGTAAATGGATTCCAGAATGTTATTTCATTTTTTGCACTTCCACTACTTGAGCTTGAACTACTACAACCTGCCATAATGCCAATGGATAAACCTAATACCCCAACCAGCTTCCACAGTTTTTTTGAAGTACTCATCCAAATTTCTCCCCTTTCATTCCTTTGCCTCATTTCATTTAACTAATTAGTTAAAAATAAAAAATTAATTCGTATTACACCTATAATTTAACAACTAAAGAAAGCGTTGTCAATCTTATTTTATCAACAATTTAAGTATTTGCTATTTAAGTTAAACAAACGGAATGGTACAATGATAGAACAAGCAATTCATTAATCTTTTAGTTAAAGGAGGAGAAAGAAATGCAAATTCAAATTTCAAAAGATTACTTTCATGTTTACCAAGCGCTGGCTAGTGAAACTCGAATAGAAATTATTGAACGATTAGCAAATAAAAACGCAAACATCTCAGACTTAGCACAACAATTAAAGATGAGTCCAGCAATCGTTACCCGCCATATTCAAAAATTAGAAGAAGCAGGAATTGTTAAGTCAGAAAGAATTCCAGGAAAATCTGGACTTCAAAAAATGGTTGGTCTTGCAGTAGACAATATTGAAATACATTTTCCGAAGAAAATTTTCAAAGAGTATTTGCTACACTTAACAGATTTAAAGATCGGCCATTATACAGACTT
>DATMFU010000277.1:0-20602 GCA_035556015.1 Niallia sp.
AATTATAAATAACTGTATTATTAATAACTCCTATCTGTATTATACAGATAACACTATTAATAACTGTGTTATAATAATTTTATTTTTTGTCAAAAATTAGGATAATCCCACAAAAAAAGACTTCCTATTATATAGTACAAGTTAGTTGGTAAATCATATTACCAAAACAGCTTGTACTATATTAGGAAGTCCTGTTCTCAATTCCAAGTATTCGCTTCTTTTGATGAATTATTTATCCTCTGTTTCCTGAATATCAATTCCTGCCTTTTTATAAAAATCAATTTTTAGTTCATTATATTTCTTTGTTAACTCATTAAACTTCTCGTTATTGTCATATACCTTTTGGTATGTTTCATTAATCTTTTTTACTTGTGCTTCTAAATCTTCCATACTAGCGTCTTCTTGTTTAAACATTTCGTATAACTTTTTATCTTGTTCTAATCCATTTATGTAATTTGCATACAAATCATCGTGCACTTTATATCTTTCCATCATTGTTTGATATAAATCTTCAGCCTTTTTCTTAAGATCTTTATCCTTTTCCTCGTCTAAATCATCAATATCTTCTTTAATCGTCTCGAATTTTTCCTTCGATTTCATAATGCTGTCTTCTTCTTTTTCCATATGCTCTTTTCTATTAGCAATGGAGTTCAATGCTTGATCTGATAATTTTGTTATTTCATCCATTTCATCTAAGCTAAGATTGATAATTTTATTATAAATACCTTGCTCTTCTTTTTCTAATGTAACTAGTGGTTCTTGCTGTTCTTCAAATCCGCCTTCAATAGATACTACTTCTTCTAATTTATCATACATTTTTTCAGTAGGAGATTTAAATCCACAGGCAGATAGAACTAATAAAAAGAGCGACATCAAACTTAGTATTACAATTCTCTTCATTACATTCCTCCTCACTTTCTTACAACTATAATCTATTGAGAGCCCCTTTTACAATATCTGTTAAGATATATACCTTAAAGTTAAGTAATATCTATGTCATATTTTTTTGTTTACTAAAAGCATATTAGCTTGTCTACAAAAATATTATAGGTATAATGGCGGAACTTCTTTTAAAAGGGGACGGAAACAATATTAACTTTTCGCCTTATCTCTGTTAGACTAAATTATATTCTAAAGATATATAAAGGAAGTGATCGGTTTGTTGACGATGGATGATATTATCCGCGACGGACACCCTTGTTTAAGAAAAGTTGCTGAGGAAGTGACTCTTCCAGCAACGGAGGAAGATAAAGAAATCTTGAAAAGTATGATGGAATATTTGATTAATAGTCAAAATCCTGAAATAGCTGAAAAATATGGTCTTAGAGGCGGAGTTGGATTAGCAGCACCTCAAATAAATGTTTCAAAACGTATGATTGCTGTTCATGTAAAAGATTTGGAAGGGAAAACATATAGCTATGCTCTGTTTAATCCTAAAATCATTAGCCATTCTGTTGAAAAATCATACTTAACGGCAGGAGAAGGATGTTTATCTGTAGATGAAACGATACCTGGATATGTCCCTAGATATGCCCGTGTTACCATTAAAGGGATAGATCTAGATGGAAATGAAGTGAAAATTCGTTTAAAAGGTCTACCTGCAATTGTTTTTCAACATGAAATAGATCACCTTAATGGTGTTATGTTCTATGATCATATAAACGGTAACGATCCTTATAACCCAATTGAAAATGCCATTCCAATTGAACGTTAGTCTCATTCTTTAGGTTCTCGCTTTTTTGAGTCGAGGACCTATTCTTTTTCCCCATTCTTTCCTATTCATACTCTTTTTTTACATTTTCCATTAATATCCACGAGAATCCTCTAAAATATTACATATACTATTAATATAGAAAAGAAATGTTTCAATAGAATAAATACTTACACACATCTTTATTTAAATGAAAGATAGACAAACTCAAAAGGATGTGTGAAAGACTATTTTTGGACAAAATCTACAAATAAGATGATGATGACTTTACTTTGTACAAGAATGGTTTAAAATAGGAATAAGGAGATGATCCACTATGTTACGAAAGCTAAGAAAGAAGCTTTTAAAACGGTGGAAAGAATTATTGAGAAAAAAGACAATTGCTTAGTATTTTTCACGATGGTCTGACCCATGTCACCACGTATCAAGAAGTGGATATTATCCCACTATAAGATACATGCACTTGTGGTGTCCTTGAGTCTGGCCTTTTGTTTTCTTTAAAAACACTGTAATCGTATACTACGTTTACATATATATCATGTGCTATTAAAAGAAATAACATGAAAAACATGTTATCTTTTTATATAATAAAAACAGAAATATTTTTAAGGAGCGATTTATTATGATTTTCAAAGTATTTTATCAAGATTCAAAACTACAGGTACCTGTTAGAGAAAAAACAAAGTCTATCTATGTAAATGGTGTATCAGAAAGAGATGTTAGAACAAAATTGGCAGAAAAACCATTTAATATTGAGTTTATTACAAGTGTAGATGGTGCATTCTTAGAATATGAACAACAAAAAGAAGAATTTACAGTATTGGAGATAGAATAAATGAAATTTGTAAAAAATGATCAAACAGCTGTATTTGCCCTTGGAGGACTCGGGGAAATCGGTAAAAATACGTATGGCGTTCAATTTCAAGATGAAATTATTTTAATTGATGCTGGAATCAAGTTCCCGGAAGACGAATTGCTAGGAATTGACTATGTTATCCCTGATTATACGTTTCTAGAAAAGAATGTAGATAAAATTAAAGGTTTGTTTATCACTCATGGTCACGAGGATCATATCGGTGGTATCCCTTACCTTTTAAGACAAGTAAACATTCCTATCTATGGTGGAAAACTGGCATTAGCTCTAGTTAGAAACAAACTGGAAGAACACGGATTGTTAAGATCAACAACTATGCATGAGATAAAAGAAGAGGATGTAATAAAATTCCGTAAAACATCTGTTTCTTTCTTTAGAACTACTCATAGTATCCCAGACTCTTACGGAGTTGTTGTCAAAACACCTCCTGGTAATATTGTTCACACAGGAGATTTTAAATTTGACTTTACACCTGTTGGTGAACCAGCTAATTTAACAAAAATGGCTGAAATCGGTAAAGAAGGAGTGTTATGCTTACTTTCTGATAGTACTAACAGTGAAGTACCTCATTTTACGATGTCAGAAAAACTTGTTGGAAAAAGTATTCACGACACTTTCCGAAAAGCTGATGGAAGATTAATATTTGCCACTTTCGCATCAAATATATATAGACTACAACAAGTGACTGATTCTGCAGTAGAATTCGGTCGCAAAATCGCAGTATTTGGTCGAAGCATGGAAGCTGCCATTAATATCGGTTTAGAATTAGGCTTTATAAAAGCGCCTAAAGAAACATTTGTAGATCCACAACAAATCAATCGATTACCTGCAAATCAAGTGGTTATTATGTGTACAGGAAGCCAAGGGGAACCGATGGCTGCATTATCTAGAATTGCAAATGGTACACATCGACAAATATCTATTATCCCTGGCGATACAGTTGTTTTCTCTTCTAACCCTGTTCCAGGAAATACATTAAGTGTTAATAAAACAATCAATATGCTATATCGAGCAGGTGCTGAAGTAATCCATGGTCCTTTAAATAATATTCACACATCTGGTCATGGTGGTCAGCAAGAACAAAAGTTAATGTTACGATTAATTAAGCCAAAATTCTTTATGCCAATTCACGGTGAATACCGTATGCAAAAAACACATACTCAAACTGCTATTGATTGCGGTGTAGAAGAAGAAAATTGCTTCATTATGGATAATGGAGAAGTTTTAGCACTTTCCAGTGATTCTGCACAAGTAGCAGGGAAAATTCCTTCTGGAAATGTTTATATTGATGGAAGTGGAATTGGTGATATAGGTAATATCGTATTACGAGATAGACGCATTCTTTCCGAAGAAGGATTAGTAGTGGTGGTTGTTAGCATTAACATGAAAGATTTTAAAATTGCTGCTGGACCAGACTTAATTTCTAGAGGATTTGTATATATGCGTGAGTCAGGCGACTTAATCAATGATGCGCAAAGCTTAATCAGTAAACATTTAAACAAAGTAATGGAACGAAAAACAACACAATGGTCCGAAATTAAAAACGAGATCATCGATACAATTTCTCCGTTCCTATACGAAAAAACAAAACGTAGACCAATGATCCTTCCAATTATCATGGAAGTGTAAAAAAGATGTCTCCTTTTTAGGAGACATCTTTTTTTATGACATCACTTTCTTTTCAAATCGATTTATATCAGAATCCGCTCCAATTACGATAAGAATATCATTCGTATTAATCTGCTCCGTTGCTTGCGGAGATACAATAATGTCTTGTCCCCTTTTAATAGCAACAATCGTTATACCATATCGTACCCTAATATCTAAATCCAAAATCGTCTTGCCATCTAACTTTTTGCTTGCTTTAATCTCCACAATACTATGTTGATCAGATAGCTCTAAATAGTCGAGAACATTATTAGAAACGATATTGTGAGCAATTCTCTTACCCATGTCTCTCTCAGGATGAACGATAGCATCTGCACCAATTTTTTTTAATACTTTTTCATGATAATCATTTTGAGCTTTAACCGTTATATGACTTACTCCTAGCTCTTTTAACATTAAAGTGGTTAAAATACTTGCTTGTATATCGTCCCCTATTGCCACAATTACATGATCAAAGTTTCGGATACCAAGGCTCTTCAAAACAGTTTCATCCACTGAATCTCCAACCACAGCATGTGAGACTAGATTTGCAAATTCATTAACTTTTTCTTCACTCTTATCTATCACCATTACTTCCATACCTAGCTCTGTTAATTCTTTACAAATACTTCCACCAAATCTCCCTAACCCAATTACTGCAAATGCTTTACTCACTTTATAATCCTCCATACCTTTAAACATCAAATTGAATATAACCAGTTATTTTATTGAACTAATGATAAAAATGTTATACCTACTCTATTCTTTTTTATCTACCTATACTAACATATTAGCTCTTTTTCTTCTAGATAAAGAGGAGGAAGCTTAGAAAATGAATAAAGTATTTTATGAACATTTCTATGTGGATAGATTTGCAGCGATAAATCTCATTCAAGGATAAAATAATATAGCAGGCAGTTACATATATTATCTGTTAACTGACCTGCTATGACTGATTTGAAATTTACTATCACTTTATATTGTTTTTGCTAAAGGCTTAATTGTTTCCCTTATGTTCTAAGTATGTTGATAGCAATTTAACAGCAACTTCAATGGCATCTTCATTTGGACTTAATTTACTATGATGTAATCCATAAGGTGAATCTACCCCTAACCAAAACATAAATCCAGGTATTTCTTTTAACATATAACCAAAGTCTTCTCCAGTCATCGCTTCTTTACATTCTATTACATGAACTTGCGTTTCATTTCGGACAAAACGCATAAATTCTTCCGTTAAGGTTTCTTCATTGTAAACTTGATAGTACCCACTGCCATAATCAATGTTAGCTTCACATTCAAACCCAACTTCTATGCCACGCACAAGAGATTCTACACGTTTTTTCACTTTAATCATAGCTTCACTAGAAAGTGTTCGCATAGTCCCTTCTAATCTGGCATTTTCTGCTATTACATTTTGCACAGTTCCTCCGGTAATTTTTCCAATTGTCACAACGGCACTATCTAATGGGTTAATATTTCTTGCAACAATTGTTTGTAGCTGAGAAACTAATGCACAAGCCGCTACTACCATATCATTGGACTGATGAGGATATGCTGCATGGCCACCCTTTCCTTTTAAATCAACGAACAATTCAGAAGTATTAGCAAAAAGTAAACCAGGTTTTAGTGCGATAGTGCCTACTGGGTATTCTGGAGCAATATGTAGAGCAATCACTATGTCAGGTTTCCATTCTTTAAATTCCTCACTCTCCAACATCGGCTCTGCTCCACCTGGACCTTCCTCTGCTGGCTGAAAAATAAATAACACATCATCTGTAACTGGATTTGCTACTACATGATTTAGGACTCCTAATGCAATTGTCATGTGAAAGTCATGGCCACATGCATGCATATTATCAGGATGTTCGGAAACAAAACCGAGCCCCGTTTCTTCCTTTATAGGTAGTCCATCCATGTCAGCGCGATATCCAATTATTTTCTTTGGACTTAATCCTTTTACTTTAACTAGAATACCTGTTCTCCAAGTTATCACTTCTACTCTATCATTTGGCAATGATTCAATAAACCGAAGCAAGTACTCTTGAGTCTTATATTCTTTAAAACCTAGTTCTGGTATTTTATGCAAGTCTCTACGGATACTAATTAAATCAACCAACTTTTCCATACCCCACTTTTACATAATCTTAAGCAATACTAAAAAAATGGCTAAATGCGGACTTTCTTTCAAAAATGCAAATCACTATTCTTTATCCTAAAAGTACTTATTATCTCTATTCAAGAATTCGTTATATAAGAAAAGCGCGGAATTAATTCCACGCATTTTCTCTATGCTATAACAGAATCTTATAATTGGCGTAGCTCTTGCATAATCTCTGTTTTAGACTTTGTTTTCTCATCAATCTCTTTTATAACTCGTGCTGGAGCGCCTGCTACTAAAGTATTAGCTGGCACATCTTCAAGAACAATAGCTCCTGCTGCAACAACTGAACCTTTTCCAACTGTCACACCTTCCACTACTACTGCATTTGCGCCAATCAGGACGTCATCTTCAATTACAACTGGTTTTGCAGAAGGCGGCTCAATTACTCCTGCTAATACTGCACCTGCACCGATATGACAGTTATTACCTACAGTAGCTCGTCCACCCATAATAACTCCCATATCAATCATTGTTCCTTCACCAATTACCGCACCAATATTAATGACTGCTCCCATCATAATAACAGCATTATCACCAATTTCAACTTGATCACGAATGATTGCTCCTGGCTCAATACGTGCTTTTATATTTTTCATATCAAGTAATGGAATCGCTGAATTTCTACGATCATTCTCAATCACATAATCTGTTACTTTTTCTTTATTTCCTTCTAATACTTCATGGATTTCAGCCCATTCACCAAAAACAACTCCAGAATTTCCGCTGATAAATGTTTGGATATTGTCACCAAAATTTATATTTTCTAAATCACCTTTTACATAGACCTTTACAGGTGTAGATTTAGTACTATTTTGAATAAATGAAATTATTTCATTTGCGTCCATCATTTTCATTTTGTAACCTCCATTATGTATAGAAATATAATACTAAAAATTACTTTACCAAACAAAAGTGATGAAAACAACCATAAATTCTTTATCGTTTTAAATCCCTTTCATTTGAATCATTTCTGTTCTTCCAGATATTCCTTTATAATTTGCAAGAAGGCTTGTACTTGCTTTAATTGAAAAGAAGCTTCATACCCCACTAACCATGTAGATCGCTTAATTGGTTCATTATTTTCATTGTACAAGGGTATTTTCGATAGGCTACTATCCGCTTTCTGCAGTGCGATTGATGGCAAGATACTATAACCTATTCCGTTAAATGATAACTGCTTACATGTTTCGATTTGATCCACCATTATCGTATTTTGTGGGGGAGTTTGAAAATTCCGATGCCACCATACTTGAATTTCTTCATAATAATTAGAATCACTTTTAAACTGAATAAACGGTCTATTCGTATGTAACAAATCATCTAATTCAGAGATTTCTTTATCCACTAAATATAAAGGATCATCAAACAGATGCATCTTTAATCCCTTCCAATCAGATACTCCTCGAACAATACCAATATGCATATTATTTTCTGAGACTGATTTCATCATTTCGCTACTCCACCCCGTTACTAGCGAAATTTTAGCCTGTGGGTAACGCTCTACAAAACGCTTTAAAACAGCAGGTAGCCAATTTTGACCAACTATACTTGCAACTGCAAGCTTAAGTGTACCATATACTTCTTCTTTTAAACCATGTATGGATTCTCTTACTTCTTCTTCTTTTTCAAGTGTTCTTCTTGCAAAATCAATTACTAGCTCACCTGCTGCTGTTAAAGATAATCCTCTTTGTGAACGAATAAAAAGTTGTGTCCCCCACTCCTTCTCAATATTTTGCAACCGCTGTGATAATGCCGGCTGTGTTACAAATAATCGTTCTGCTGCTTTTCGCATGTTCATTTCCTGTGCTAACACTGTTAATAATTGTAATTCTGATATTGTAGACATTACTAATTCCTCGTTTTTTAATTAAATATAAATATGTAGGTGGGATTTTATAAAAGAGGATATGGAAGGATGTTATATTGCTACATACTTTTTATAATAATATGTGACTATAATAGAGCCTATTTAGTTAAACCGACTAATTACTATCATGATGAAGCTGGTGCAAGTATCCACTTAATCTCTTTAATATGGATTTTCTTGTTAAAATTCCGTCAAAATATCCTTTTTCATCTTCTACACAAATAAAAGGATGATCCACCAAGTATTTTATTGTTTCTAATATTGGTGTATTAGTACTCACTTTAGGATTTGTTGTATTCATTATGCTTTCCACTTTAATACGTTCTAACTTTTCAAATTCAATTCTTTCCAATCCAAGTATACTATCCATTATCATAGGTGCACTGACCAAACCATGAAGCTTATATTGAGGATCTAAAACAGGAATAGCTGAATAACCACTCTTAGTTAAAACGAGTAAAGCATGTTCTAAACTATTACCTACCTGAACATGGGCAACCCGCTCAGAAGGAATGATTAAATCTTTTAAAACAACGTTTAAAAATTCTTCGCTGTTAATACTCGTCATAGCCAAAAACTCCCTAAAAATTTTTTATTTTATCTTATTTTAACATAGTTTTCGGCTTAATGCTCTCTTAACCCTTACTCGTTTTAATATTTCGAAGAATATATTGACATTCTCGACATTGAAAAATCACATTTTGATTTGATTGTGCAGTTAAAACGTTTTCTAGAGATTCCTTATGCAAACATTTTGGACAAATTACTGTCGGCATCATTTTTTTCACCTCAAGAATATTATTTGTTTTTTTATCTAAAAAATACAAAAGCTGTTTTCTTTATAGGAAAGGTTAAGATTAGACCCTTCCTACTATAGAAAACAGCTTTTTTATTATTACTGAATTAAATCAAAGATTTCAATCGTAATCATATCAATATTATCGAATTGATATCTTTTCGGCTTTTCTTTATCGTTATATACTTCTAATTCATAAGTTTCTGTTTTTGGATGAAAAGTTACTTGACATTTTCTTTCTCCATTCACCTCAAAGAAACGTTGACTAGGTTCTCCCCCTGTAGCAGTTTCTTGTAAATTTTTCAATCTTGTTAATATGCCTTGTAATTGTGACATGCTCTCTCTCCTTTCAAAACAAACCTATTTTTACATAGGTTTCACTATTAGCATGTTTCTATACACTTTCTTCCTCTAATTTTACATTCGACTTATTCTGTGTAAATGCCAATACTAACAGAATAAAAGATATAGAGGCGTTTGTCCAAATAAAACTTTAAAAAACACACATCTTTTTTATTATTTCTTTTATCAAAAAATTCAAACCTATTCAAATAAATTTAACATCCATTTAAAAACATTGCTATACCAGGCGATTCTTTGTATTATAGGTATAGAAAGCGAGGTAGCGAAGTATGCATAATATTATTTTATATTCACAGCCTGATTGTCCCCCGTGTGAATACTCTAAATTATTTCTTAAAGAAAATGGGTTTGAATTTACAATAAAAGATATTCAAAAAGATCCTGTTGCAAAAAAAGAATTAGTAAAAAAATACCAATCCTTTTCAACCCCTACATTTGTAATTGATGATATTGTTATCTATGGATTTGACTTAGAAAAATTAAAAGCTGCACTTCATATATCCGATTAAATACTTTTCTACTATATCAATTGGATTCCTTTTATCTAACGATGAAAAATTCTGCTTCTTTCCCTAATAAAAAAAGATAAGAGGAAAATCCTCTTATCAGAGAGCTAATTTATTAATAAATCCATTCTATCTAAGAAATTATAAGATAAATCAATAAACAAATATTCTTTTGCATTCAAAGGATACGAATAGGTTCTAACCGTGTCACCTGTTTCAATATCACTATATAAATCCGATAGTATTCCTCTTTTTTCTATCCGCATTTTCATAATATTTTCTAAGAAATATGGCCGCCAACTCCAATTTTTATTTGTATATTCTGGTTGAATAACCCAAGCCAAATCCTTTTTAAAAATATTAGCTGATTTTTGAAAACCGTCTTCATCACAAACATACATCCTAAAAGCAACATCACTTAATTCGTTCGTAAGCGACTTTAATAATTCCTCATAAGATGAATACTTTCGATTCTTTACTAATAACTCATGTAATTGAAGCTGGAATTTTTCTGTAATGGAAAATACGGTAGATAGTTTTTTCTTTTCCGCTACAATAAAATCATGGAACATTGTTTTAAGTGTTTCTTTTCTACTATAACGATCTATAAAATCTCCTTCTGGATAATGTAAAAAGTATCCTTGATAATATCGTCCACTATTTTTCCATGCAAACTGTAGCTGATATACCATTTCGATATTTTCGAAAAGTAAAGTAGCTCCAATTTTCCTTGCAAGCATGGATAGTGAATAAAGAACATTTTGATAGGTCTGAGATGTAGAGGTGGATCGTAGAGCGAGCAAATCAATTTTTAATATATCTGGTGCTAATTCTCCAATCCTATCCAGATAACTGCTATCACTACCCATTTTATCTATAGCAATCTTTATTCCATAGGTCCGATAGTATATCAATAAGTGATCTAAATGATAAAATTGTCCAGTATAATTCCGTTCCGATATTTCGAGTACAATTCTATCTAATCGTATTCCTTTCTTTTCATACTCTAACAATGTTTGTAAAAAAGCCTCGCCATCATCATACATAAGTAAATCTGCATCTCTATTGATAAAAAGTAAAACATCCTCTTCCAAGAGAAGTGCTTTCTCTAAAGCCTTAGTCAGAATGACATGATCAACTTCTTGTTTATATTCTTCTGGAATTCCTTCATCTAAAAAAAAGCTACCTAGACTTTCTACGCCTTCTTCTCCATGATATCTTCCTAAAACTTCATAACCAATAACGGATTGTTCATCTGCACTAAAAATTGCTTGGAAATAAGGGATGACATGCTCCAAATCAGTCAAAATATCCAATGGATCCATATTTTGAAAGCCTCCCTTTTAAAATCAGTATGTAGTTTATGCTAAGTTACAGTTTAAAAAATCATTTATTCTTTAAACGCACATAAAAGTTCTCATTTATTTCCTTTTAAGAATTAGCCCCATTAAATATGAATTATTATACCATACAAATTCTATCTGGAAACACAGAAGTTTGAAAATTCAATCCATTCACAAAAGATTTTCTATAAAAGACTCCTTGGAAAAATTATTTTATTATAATCTATACTAAACATCGTAAGCTATAGAATAGGAGTTGGCAAAGAAAGAAGGTTTACATGCTATTAGTTAAATTATGTTTTAGCGTCTTACCATTGCTTGGATTCAATTCTGTAGAAAAATACAATACACCATTGGATAGCAACCCTATTCAAGAAGTAAGTTATCAGAAAGAATTAAACAAAATCCAATTAAATGTTCCACTAATTAAACAAAACCCTGAATTAAAGTATGGTTGTGAAGTAACGAGTTTAACTATGGTATTAAACTATGCGGGAGTAAAAGTAAATAAAATGGAGCTCTATAGAAAGATTAAAAAAGATAGTGATCCATTAATTAGAAAGAATGGCGATATTATTAAATGGGGGGACCCTTCCCTAGGCTTTGTAGGGGATATGACAGGAAAACGTGCAGGCTATGCAGTGTTTGATAAACCTATGGAAGATTTAGTTAATCAGTATCTTCCAGAAAGAGCCATCAACTTAACCGACCATCCATTTTCTTCATTAGAAAAACATGTAAAGAACGGATATCCAGTAGTTGTCTGGACTACAGGAGACTATAGATTACCTGATCGATGGGAGTCATGGATGCATAATGGAAAAAATATCAAAACTCCATTAGACTTACATGCAGTAGTATTAGTCGGATATGACAACCATTCCGTTTATTTAAATGATCCACTTTCTGGAAAAAAGAATGTAAAAGTAAATAAAAAACAATTTATACAATCGTGGCATGCATTAAAATCTAGAGCAATTAGTTATCGATAAACATAAAATGCATAAACCTCACAATATCGATAGAAATATCCTTATTGTGAGGTTTTCTGCTAATTTTCTAGTATACATATACTATATTTTATGCAAATAGCAAGGTAATCATGAGCATTTATAAAAACATTTCCATTTTATCCCACGGGACTGGTTTGGAGTAATAATAACCTTGGGCTTTTTGGCAATTGGCCTTTATTAAAAAATCTACCTGTGCCTTGTTCTCTACCCCTTCTGCAATTACTTCCATTCCTAAATTTTGTCCTAAATGAATAATAGTAGTAGTTATTGCTGCATCTTTAGCATTCATGAGTATATCTCTGACAAAAGACTGATCAATCTTTAATACATCTATCGGAAATTGTTTAATATAACTTAAAGATGAATAACCAGTACCAAAATCATCGACGGAAATAATAACACCAATCTCTTTTAATCTTCTTAAAATACTAAGGGCTGCTTTTGTATTTTCCATGGCACCTTCTGTTATTTCAATTTCTAACAGAGAAGGATTAACCTTATATTTTTCTAAGGAATTTCGGATAACATCTATAAAATTTGATTGTTGAAATTGCTTAGGAGAAATATTAATTGCTATTCTAACTTCTTTATTAAAGTGCATTTTCCATACAGCAATTTGCTCACAAGCCTTTTCAATTACCCAGTTTCCAATTGGAATAATTAATCCAGTATCTTCAGCAAGTGGAATAAAGTCACCTGGACCCACTAAGCCAAGATTTGGACTTTCCCACCGTAACAATGCTTCCACACTATTGAAAGACTGGTTATGTAAATTGACTTGTGGCTGATAATACAACCTTAATTCATTATTTAGAATAGCCTTTCTTAAATTTGTTTCTAAAGTCACAACATTTGTTAGTAACATATTCATCTCCGCTCTATAAAATTGGAAATGAGCTTTTCCACGTTCTTTCACCCTAAAAAGAGCTTCATCTGCATTTTTGATTAATGTTTCAATATCCTTTCCATCATATGGATACATACTAATTCCAATACTTGGTGTAATATAATATTCTTCTGATTGTAAATAAAAGGATTGGGCGAATCTTGACAAAATATTTTGTGCAAATTCACTTACTTTATTTCTATTTGTTTCCGTAAGGAGAATATTAAATTCATCTCCACCTTGTCTATAAACATGACAGTACTTATGATTAAATTCTAGTAAACGTTCTGCTACTTTAATTAATATTTGGTCGCCAATTATATGACCAAAAGTATCGTTTATATATTTAAATCTATCTAAATCTATCGTTAATAATGCAAATTCAGTATTAACGGAAGCTTCTTTTATTTCATGATAAAGATCCTCCATTAATGCTCTTCTATTATATAAACCTGTTAACTGGTCATGGAAAGACATATAACGAATTTTTTCTGCTGATTGTGCACGTTCAGATATATCTCTTAAGATAAGAAATATTCCTTGAATACTTTCATTGATAATGATAGGAACAAACTTAATATGAACACGAAGAAACTGCCCATCCATCATTACAATAGCACCATCCATTGATTGAGGAATATTGGTTGTTTTACACTTCCTGAATAAGAAACTAAAATCACTCTTATATTCATTTTTTATTAAATTAAAGATGGAGGTTCCTTGCTTGTTTTCATCACCGATAATCTTTAATGCAGCAGGGTTCATATCATATATTCTTCCACTCATATCAATGGAAATGATCGAATCAATATGATTATCTACTAAAGATTTATATCTTTGTTCGCTTTCTTGTAAGAGTTCATTTTTCTTTAATGACTCTGTAATATCCCTAGTTATAGATACTATATATTTCACATGGGTATCTTCCATTATTGGTGTCAAAACAGACTCTGCATAGATTATTTCACCATTGTCTAACTTAATCTGATCAATAAATGTACGAATCTTTTTTGTATGAAAGACCAACATATACTCTCTATGAAGCCTATTAAAAATATCTTCATTATCTAGTGCTTCATTAAAGGACTTCCCCATATAATCATTAGAGAGCTTTGCAAAATTCCTACCTGCATCATTTGCAAAAAAATACCTTAAAGTACCTTCCTTATCCCTCTCCATAATAAACATTAAATCGTTTATATGTTTAGTAATAGCCTCCACAATAATTTTCTCTATATTAGACTGGAATTTAGAACTTTGCTTTATTCCAAATCCCTTCTCATATATATCCATCTTAATCATCCTTACATAAACTATCATTTATTTTAATCACATTATATTTATAGTCTTATATCCCTTATATCGGACAAAGCTTTAGAATTTGTATTATTTAAAAAGCTTCTCCAGTCACAAATAACTTGTTTATAAGTATTTCCCTCTCTCCCCTAGTCTTTCTATCACAAAAATAGTATAATAGCCTGGACTAATATATTAAGAAAGGAGTCATACTCGATTGAATAATTCACGTAATTATCCACCGCCATTAAAACCGACATTAGAGAACCTCTTACAAGCGATTTGTGTGGTAAACCGTCATGCAAAAACTGCCACTAATCCTAAATTTTTATACAAGTTGAAAAATGATAGTTTACAAAAACTAATTCGTGAGGGCAAAGCAAGAAAAATTGGCTTACACTTCTCAAACAACCCAAAATTCAGTCAGCAACAATCCGATCTATTGATTGAATGCCAACAATATACTTTTCATCTTCCTCCAAGTAAAAAGGATTTTGAGGAATTGCCACATTTAGGATCTCTCAATCAGAATATTCGAAATCCAAAATCAACCCTTTCCTTAACACAAGCAAAAAAACTCTTATCCCAATACACTGGTTTGAAAGAAGCTGCAACTAATAATATGCCTCGCCAAAAAAAATACCAAAAGCCGATTTTTAAAAAGCTCGGTGAAAGTTATTAATTAAAAAGATAAAAGTAAAAGGGTGTCTTAAAGGACTTTTCCTAACAAACAAAATCTTTTCGAAATTGTTTTGTAGGTTCAGAACCATAAATTTGAGACACCCTCTTTTTATTTACGCTAAAAGTTTATCAATAAGTTGAATAAGCTCTTTAATTTCAGGCTTACTTACTTGTGCGTCTGCTCCAACCATTTGCCCTTTATGTTTTAAGTCATCCGTAATTAACGATGAAAAAATAACAACTGGTAATTCAGCTAATTCACTATCTTCCTTAATCATTCTCGTTAAATGGTGTCCATCCATCTGTGGCATCTCAATATCTGTAATAATTAATTGTACAAAATGTTTTAATTCTTGAGGTGATTTTGCTTTATCTTTTAAGAAATTTAGGGCATCACGTCCATTTTCGAAGAATTCTATTTGATAAAATCCTGCTTCATTGAGAGTATCTTCTAATAATTTTCTTAGTAATGGAGAATCCTCTACAACCATTAGTTTTTTATCGCTTCTCTCTCTTTCTCCTAATTTTTTAACCTGCTGGACATTAATACCTGATTCTGGATTAATTTCTACTACTATTTTTTCGAAATCTAATAATAGTATCATTTCACCCATTAATTTTACTACACCGATAATTTGACTGTTTGACCCATAATAAGTATCAGATGGCTTTTCGATATCCTCCCATGAAATACGATGGATTTGCGTCACATTATGAACGTGAAAAATTATTTTTGTTTTATTAAATTCGGATACGATATACTTATCTTTATCTGGCTCATCAGAAGGTGGATACCCTAACACATTAGCAAGATTCACTACTGTCAAAACTTCTCCTCTTAATTCCATAATCCCTTCTACATAAGGATGTGAGTGAGGTATTGGGGTAATCGCAGCAGGGTTAATAATTTCTTTAACCTTTATTACATTAATACCAAAATGATTTTTCCCAACACTAAATTCTACAATCTCCAACTCATTTGTACCACTTTCAAGTAGGATACCTTTATCTCTATTCATTTTTATATTCCTTTCCGTGAACAAGTAATTTATCACTAATAACTGTAGTTATCTTATATTTTATATCGGTCAAGAAAGCAATACTTAAATAAATAGAGATATAATTTCCTAGGAAAAGTTAATACAGGTTATATTAATTCCTCTTTAATTCTCGAATGAACAATCAAGCCAATTACAGTTAAAATAATCAGGGATCCCAGCGCCATCCTGCTTGCTACGTTTCCTAAATCTGCAAATAAATATGTTATACTACCATATAAAAATGGACCTACAATAGAAGACACCTTTCCTGAAAAAGCAAATAATCCAAAAAATTGTCCCCTCTTCTCTTCCGGAGTTATTTCCACAATATAGGTTCTTGTTGTAACCCACATACTACCTAAGGAAATACCAAATAAGCTTCCTGCAATCCAAAATAACCCTTCATTCCATGCAAAAGTACCAATACATAAAGCTATAATCATAATAATTCCTACATACCTAACAGAACGATAAGCTCCTTTTGTTCTTGTTATATAACCAAAAACAAAGGATCCCAGTATACTTGAGATAGTAGAAACTAAATATAACATAATAAATTTCCCTGTACTGAAACCAACGATGGTCTTTGCATAAACACTCATCATCGCTATGGTGGTTGCTATTGCATCATTAAGAAAAAAGTAAGCAATCATAAACGAAAATATAGTACGATATTGTTTTATTTGCTTAAATGTTTCAACAATCTCCTTATACCCAGAGAAAAAGGAATGTTTTTGAACCGATTCCTTCGGGGTATCCTTCATAAAAAGAAATAATGGCAAGGAAAATAATAAGAACAAAATACCAGTTGGGATAAAAGATTGTTGATATGCACCATCATCTATAAATAGATATACAACTAAACCAATCAACGTTCCCAAATAACCAACAGCCACTCCGAAACCTGATATTAGAGGAATTTGTTGTTTGCTTCCTAAATCAGATATCATCGTATCATAAAAAACTAAACTCGAATGATAAGTAAATTTTGAAAGTACAAAACAGATAATAACTAAGGCCAACGATAAAGGGATACCAAAAAGGGAATGACTTCCTTGAATATTAGCAAATATCCCCATTGCAATGGTACCTGCAACCGTAATAAGCGTTAGAACAATAATATATTTCTTCTTCCTCCCTGTCCTATCCATAATAACCCCAAATAGAGGTAAGAAAATAACAAGTAAAAAGCTTGCAAGACTATTTGCATAGGAAATGAAAGTAGATGCTATTTGGTTTTGTGTCTCACTAGTTCCTATTACTTCTTGGAGATAAAGGGGAAAGAAAACGGTATTAATATTTGATGAAAAAATTGTGTTTGCAGCATCATAAAGAGCCCATGAAATAATAGGAAGGGTAAAATAAACAGCTAGACCACTCTTTCCTGTCGGTTGTTTATTTGTTACTGGTTCCATAAAATCCACCTTTCACGAAGAATAAAAAGAATATAAACGGTTTAGCTATACTCTCTTTTGAACTAAAAGAATGAAAAAAATCACCCAGCATTTCTTCCAACTATTAGTCTCTTCTCATCATAAATGGAAAATATTATAAGAACAACCTATTTATTGCAAACATTTTTAATATTAGTAAAACTTTCCCCCTTGAAACTTCACCTCTTTTTAAAAAACGATCATAAGTAGCTTATATAAATTATTACTATTTAGTGAAACTTGTAACAAACAACTAGACTAATCATCTTCTCTGGAATAAATTATAAGTGTAAGGAAGACTAATCATTATGTATTTCTTATTACTCTTATGAGTAAAGAATACAGAGGAGCTGAGAACCAATGAAAGGTACCGCAATACTTATTCAGGATGATTCAAGTGTTAAGATCATTGAAGATATTGATTTAACAAATTGGCACCTTACACGAGCAGAGGAAGCGCTTAAAAACAAAGATAGTACGTATAATATTATGGAACAAATGTATGTTCTAGATAAGGAAGTTGATTGGGAGTACGGCTATTAATCGAAGACTGACAGTTAGACAGGGTATATACCCTGTTTTTTTATTGGTCCTCCTATTATTTTCAAGATTGAATTCATTTGATATGATAAAAAGAACAGAATAGATAGGAGAAAATGCGAATGGAACATTTAATCAATCAACGAGTAAGAAATATAGAGATATCTGGAATAAGAAAATTTTCCAATATGGTCGCTGGAAAAAAAGATATGCTTTCCTTAACAATAGGACAACCAGATTTCCCTACACCATTACATATTAAAACGGCTGCAAAAGAGGCAATTGATCAGAATCTAACTACATATACCCATAATGCTGGTGATTTAGAATTACGTAATGCTGCATCTCAGTTTATTGAAAAGAAATATGGTCTAGTATATGATCCGAATTCAGAAATCATTATAACAACAGGAGCAAGTGAAGCCATTGATATTACCTTTCGAACAATTTTAGAAAGCGATGTAGAAGTTGTCTTGCCAGGACCAGTTTATCCAGGATACGAACCCATTATTCGATTATGTGGAGCTACCCCTGTATACGCTGATATACGGGACACGGCATTTCGTTTTACAAGATCTGTGATTGAAAAGTACATTACCGAAAAAACTAGATGTATCGTGTTACCATATCCATCTAATCCAACTGGTGTAAGTTTAACAAAAGAAGAGATTATGGATATTGCCTCTTTGCTTGAGGAAAAAGATATTTTTGTTCTAGCAGATGAAATTTATAGCGAATTAATTTATGATCAAGAGCATGATTCTATTGCAAAATACTTACGTGACAAAACAATTGTAATTAACGGTTTATCCAAGTCTCATAGTATGACGGGCTGGAGAATTGGAATGTTATTTGCCCCTCAATATCTTAGTCAGCAAATTCTTAAAGTTCATCAATATAATGTAACTTGTGCTTCTTCTATTTCTCAACAAGCAGCCATTGAAGCATTAACAACAGGAATAGACGATGCCTTGCCAATGAGGGAAGACTATAAAAAGAGACGAAATTATCTCTATAACCGTTTAACTTCAATAGGGTTAGATGTAGTAATGCCTGATGGAGCATTTTACTTTTTTATTAAGGTACCAAGCAAAAGGATGAATTCCTTTGATTTTTGTTTGGATTTAGTAGAGAAGGTTAACCTGGCTGTAGTTCCAGGAAGTGCATTTTCTCCATTAGGAGAGGGGTATTTCCGCATTTCTTTTGCTTACTCTATGGAAACATTAGAAGAGGCTTGCAAGCGAATAGAGACCTATTTAAATAGTTATCTATAATAGGTACTTATTTTTAAACATAAAAAGAAAGCCTGCGCTGAGAATGTATTACTCCATTCTCAGCTAACAGGCTACATTTTCCAATATTTATATAAAGCTTGTGTACCACTTTCATCTTCTCCCAATACAGAAAGACGACTATATAAGCTCTCCGCAAGGGATAATCCTGGTGTTTCCATTTTCATTTGTTCTGCTTCCTCTAATGCAATTCTCATGTCTTTAATAAAATGCTTAATATAAAATCCTGGGTCAAAATCACCTTTAATCATTCTAGGTGCTAAATTACTCAATGAAAAGCTTCCTGCTGCACCAGAGGAAATACTATCTAATACCTTTTCTGGATCTAATCCTGCTTTTTCTGCATAGATAATTGCTTCACAAACACCTATCATATTAGATGCTATTGCAATTTGATTACAAAGTTTTGTATGCTGCCCAGATCCTGCTGGCCCTTGATGAATCACATTTGTTCCGAGTATTTCAAAAATAGGTTTCATTTCATTAAATGCTTCAAGATCTCCACCTACCATAATCGATAATGCAGCATTTCTTGCACCAATATCTCCTCCACTCACAGGCGCATCCAGTGAAAAAATATTTTTCTTTTTCGCTTCTTCATATATTTTTTTTGCAAGTGTAGGAGTAGAAGTAGTCATATCTATTAAGTACGTATTTTCTGCTGCATGCTCTATTAAACCATCTGCCCCTAAATATACTTCTTCCACATCTTTTGGGTAACCAATAATAGTAATAATTACATTAGCTTTTTGTGCTACTTCAGCTGGGGTATTTGCCCATTCTGCCCCTTCAGTAAGCAACTCATTCGCTTTCTCTTTTGTCCGATTATAGACAATTACTTGGTAGCCTGCCTTCAAAATATTCCTAGCCATGCTTTTTCCCATTACACCAATTCCGATAAATCCAATAACGCTTGTCTTATTATTTTCCATGATGATACCAACTCCTTTTTTATATAATAGCACGAAAATTACGAAGACTGTGCATCTCTTGAAATGATAAGACAATCCATTCTCTGTTATAAAATATCTCCTTTAACAATATACTTAAAGAAGAAAAAAACTGACTAGAAATACCTCTAGTCAGTCGATAAGGGGAAAATGAGAATAGCATCAAGCCAGCATTAACATGCAGCTTTGCTATTACATTT
>DATMFU010000278.1:0-18317 GCA_035556015.1 Niallia sp.
AAGAATAACTTAATACAATCAACAAACAATAATATCACAAAGATATCAAAAGAGGTGGATAAATTGCTAGGTAAAAATACATATTTTTATCCGTTAAGTGATTTTGAGCTTATAAATAGAATACGGCTAAAAACCGATAAGTTCAACTTGGATAATATTTCAAGAACCCATGCATATTTAACCTATTATGAAAAACATAAAGAGATTTGTTGGTCGTTCCTTGCAAGCCAAGTCTCTCGTAATGCTGGTTGGAGCATGTGTGATTTACAAGACAAATGGATACCCAAGATATTAAATATGCAACAAAGAAAGCAATTATTTCTAACTTATGAAAAGGCAAACTGGCTTATATTTAAAGACGCATATCCACAATTATTACTCTATGAATATTCGACGAAAATTAATGCCCCAATGTTTCACTTATTAAAATTTTTTCATGTTTCCAATTTTATGGAAGAAGAATGGAATGTTTTTTGGAAATATAGAGATAAGAAAAGGCTTATGAACAGTCTTATTATTAATGAACAACATATTATTGAAAAACCTGTTATTCAAAATAAATCGATTAAAAATAAGGTTTTTCAATCGATTCCATATATATTTCAGGATTTACTGCATTTTAACTCTGTGATATTTCCTACATTAAAGGGAGAATTATATGGGGCTAGTGTATCTAGATTTACTTCTGTTGATCACCGAATTAACTTAGGAAATAATTTAGCATCTATTTTATTCGAACCTCATTTATATCAGGAGCTTTATCTTTTTGCAAGAAAAGTTACACACACAGGTTCACGCAGAGACTATCAAAGATTTATGAAGGATAATAATGATAGTGTTAGTCCTTTCCTGCGAACAGTATATCCCATTATAAATCATTCTTCGATAGTAAATGAAGAATGGTATCATGGCAAAATTAAAAAAAAGTGGAGAAAGAAAAAAGAAAAAAATGAACCTATACATCTCACTGCATGGTATTTAAATAAACAACAACAGCTACATCAATTGATCCATATTAATCAAACGTTGCTTCATAAAAGATAATGTCGAAAAAAGCTTAATAACAGTGGGAAAAGACTTTCTTTGGCGAATCTCTTCTAGTTTTGTCATCTTGGCAGGAGAGTTAAGAGAAAACTAGAATTCATAGGTATCACAAAAGCTTGGGGGGATTAATATGGATACAGTCTATTCAAAAGAATCTTTACTATTCATGCTTGAAGAAATCCAGGAAGACTTGGAATTACTAAATAAGCGTTTCTTAGAAGAACAGGCAAATAGTAGGAAATTAGTTAATAACCACATGAAGACGCTAGAGAAAATGGAGGAAAGCATGAATATATTTGAAAAGAAAGTAGACCTTAGCTGTGAGAATAATAAATATGTTCTTTCTAAAAGTAATAGAAGAGTGGCACTTCACTTGAACTTGGCAAAATAATGCCATAAAATAGGAAGGTGAAAGTAATTAGAAAGTGGAGTGTAAATTAAGGTGAATGAAAGCCAACAGTTAAAGAAATTAACAAGCCAGCTTATAAAAGCTTCAGAATATTTATTGGAAACGTTTCAACGAGTAAAAGAAACAGGGAACGAAGAAGATTTTTATACAATAGTAAGACCATTCGCTAATGAAATGAAGGAAATGAATGATAGTTGGAATGTATTAGCAAAAGAATGGATTAAAAAAAATCAGCCTGATTATTTAAATGCAAGGCAAATTGATTCTGCGTCAGACCATATAGAAATTATATCCATTCAAGCATTTTTTCCTCAAACAAGTAAAAAAAGATTCTTAGATTCTTATAAATCTGTTCTCTTTATTTTACAGACCATGCAAAAAGAACTAACAATTGAATAAAATAATAAAGGAGAAGATGTTTCTCTTTTTTTTTGCCCAAATACAGATGCACGCTATAGGCGTTCTCATCATAGACTAGAAAAGGATATATTTTGTAGGAGGATCGATTTTATGTATAGAGCTTCATTTCAACAGCATGACCAACTTCCTTATATGAATCCTCATTTTGCTTATAATAATGTACAACAACCATCTGCTTCTCTAAATAGACAGTATAATCTTCCATATATGAATCAACAACCGCAATGGAATGGTATGGGGATGAATAATTATCCTCCATATGCTATACCGTCTTCCAATCAACCATACCCAATCAACCCAATCAATGATGGCCATTATTTTCATCCAAACAATGCATATAAAAATAGTTCCAAAAATATCTTTCAAAATCCATTACATTACTATGATACACCTGAACATACAAATGCAAACATTAATAATAATTATATGAATCAAAGCTTTATGAATCCATATCCAAAACAATCGTTTGTACCAAAGAAGCAGGGTAATATGAAAAGTATTATTAATTCTTTTAAATCGCAAGATGGATCACTCGATTTCAGTAAAATGATGGATACGGCAGGTATGATGATGAATGCAATGAATCAAGTAACAGGATTAGTAAAGGGAGTTGGAGGTATATTTAAAGTTTAAATTAAAAGTATAGAAGGCACTGTCTAAAATCGTGTTTAGACAGTGCCTCCTTTTTAAAAACAGAACGGTGTTTTTTTCTTTATCGTCTTACCATCTATTTGCTTTTGCATTACTTCTAAGAATGATATTATTCTTAGATATTTGTGTATGCCCATTCACTTGGGATTTAGAACGTTTAGGTCTTGTCCAATTGTGATGGAATAGCTCTGAATGTGAATCTAAATGGTCTCTATAACTCATCGAATCACCTCATAGTAAGATTAAAAAGAAAAAGTAGATGCGAGTATTTGCATCTACTTTTAATATATCCATCTTTGCAAAAATTACTCTAATGAAACTATTGGGCAATTAATCATCAATCAATATTTTTTTTCCTTTTCGTTTGGGAATCTTAATTGTCAGTAAACCATTCTGATAAGAAGCTTTTATTCTTTTTTCCTCAATTCGATGAGGAAGAGAAACGGTTCTACTGCTTTTTCGATAGGTTTTACTGCTGTGAAAGGTTTTTTCATTTGTATCTTCTTCTGTTATTATTTCTTGATGGTTAATACTTATAGTCAAATAATTATCAAAGACATCTATTTGTATTTGCTCTTTATTCACTCCGGCCATTTCTGCTTTAACAATCGTATATTGTTCGTTTTCGTTTACCGTAACTGGAAATGATAAAGGAGGAAAAGGATTAGAAAAAAATTCATCTATTTGCTGAAGAAAATTTTTTACTTGCTTTTCTTGAAAGAAATGGTTTACAGAACGGAAAAAGCCACTAAAGGGCTGATTTTCTTTCCCTTTATTATTTGGGCCGATTGGTAAATTAGAAGACATTTAAGTCACTCCCTTACACATACTAATTTGGATATTGTTACATAGTAGGTTTGGTATATGGTATGCAAAAATTAGTAGTAGGTGTATGTTCTATGTGAAATTCTCTGGATTTAATGTTGATTCATGACTAGAAGAGAATATATAGATAAGAAAGCGTATAAATCTAGTTTTTTAGTATGTTTACAAAAACGATAAACAATAGTGTACGATGATTTGATAAAATACTTATACATAAATCGAAGGATAGAAAGGGAGAAATAAAATGAAAAAATTAGTAATTAATAATAATGTGCAAATGGCCTATGAAGAAAGGGGACAGGGTGAAACCATTGTCCTTATTCACGGTTTTTGTGGGAATGTACATTATTGGGATGAGATAATTCCGGTACTGTCAGAAAAGTATCATGTTCTTTTACTTGATCTAAGAGGTCATGGAAATTCATCATATAATGGGGAATCTTTTGAAATAGAAGATTTAGCGAAAGATATACAACATTTATTGGAACAATTAACTATAGATAAAGTCATGATGTTTGGTCATTCTTTAGGTGGATACGTGACATTAGCATTTGCAGAGCTATTTCCAGAAAAATTATCCGCTTTCGGTTTAATTCATTCTACTGCGTATGAAGATACTGAACAGGGTAAAGCTGGACGTCTAAATGCTATTCAAAAAATCCAAGATGTTGGTATAAATGAATATGTGGATGGTTTAATACCAAATCTATTTTCTGATGAATCAATAAGAACTCAACCAGATGAAATAAGTAAAGCAAAAGAAATTGGATATGGAACTAATCCGGTAGCTGCAATGGAGACGCAAGCAGCGATGAGAAAACGCCCTGACAGAAATGAAATAATAGTTCATGCTAAAGTTCCAGTTTTATTAGTGAAGGGGACAAAAGACAAAGTAGTATCATTGGACCGAGTAACGTACGCGAAGGATACTCATATCATGGAAGCTGTTCTAGATTCTGGTCATATGAGCATGATAGAAGCACCAGAACAATTAACGGATGCTCTATTTTCATTTTTTAAACAAGTATAATCAAATGCCAACTATATATCCTAATTCCTTTTCTTAATAGTAAGAAGAAAAGGAATTAGGTAAGGGAAAATGCCATATAACCAATTTTTTGATATGTAGGAAAAAAACTCCTGGTATTAAGTAAAAAAAAATGCTTTTAAATCGAACGTTCATTCGGTAAAATAAATGATAATAATGAGGTGAACTGATTTGAAAGTCCGTAAAACTCTTCAAGAGATGATAGATGAACTTAGAAAAAAAGAGGAATATAAAGAACGTATTGCACACTGGCATACGATTGATGCCCGAGAGGCAGTTACTGTGCCATTACCTGAAGAAATTAATCCATCTATTAAAGACGCACTCCAAAAAAGGGGGATTAACCGTCTTTATACCCATCAATATACTTCCTATAAGGCGATCAGAGAAAACCAAAGTATTGTAGCGGTAACTCCAACTGCCTCAGGTAAAACACTTTGTTATAATTTACCGGTCATTCAGACGATTACTGAGGATAAACAAGCAAGAGCATTATACATTTTTCCAACTAAGGCCCTTGCTCAGGATCAGAAAAGCGAATTAAATGAATTAATTGAAAGTGCTGAATTACAAATAAATAGCTATACCTATGATGGGGATACCCCATCATCCATCCGTCAAAAGGTTCGAAAGGCTGGACATATTGTTATAACAAATCCTGATATGCTTCACTCGGCAATACTTCCACATCATACAAAATGGGTATCCCTATTTGAGAATTTACGATATGTCATTATAGATGAGTTACATATTTATCGAGGCGTTTTTGGTAGTCATGTTGCCAATGTGTTGAGACGACTAAAAAGAATCTGTGCTTTTTATGGAAGTAATCCTATTTTTGTTTGCACATCAGCAACTATTGCAAATCCAAAAGAATTAGCAGAACATTTAACAGAAGTACCTGTTCAACTAATAGACAATAATGGGGCTCCAAGTGGAAAGAAACATTTTGTTTTTTATAATCCACCAATTGTAAATAAAGCCTTGAATGTTAGAAGAAGTGCAACCTTGGAAGTAAGAAAAATTGCAGGAGATTTATTGAAAAATAAAATTCAAACGATTGTCTTTGCCAAAAGTAGAGTGAGAGTGGAAATTTTACTAACCTATTTACAAGAGCTGGTAAAATTTCAACTTGGTCCTAAATCCATTAGAGGATATCGAGGTGGCTATTTACCAACTGAAAGAAGAGAAATTGAAAATGGTCTTCGAAACGGAAATATTTATGGAGTAGTTAGCACGAATGCTTTAGAACTTGGCGTAGACATTGGGCAACTTCAGGCATGTATTATGACAGGCTATCCAGGAAGTATTGCTAGTTCATGGCAACAAGCAGGACGTGCTGGTAGAAGACATGATGAGTCATTAGTTATTATGGTGGCAAGTTCAAGTCCTCTAGATCAATATATGGTAGCTAATCCTGATTATTTTTTTAGTAGAAATCCAGAAACAGCAAGGATTAACCCAGATAATTTAATTATTCTACTGGATCATATGAAATGTGCAGCTTATGAACTACCATTCAAAAAAGGTGATACATTTGGTAATGCGGAGATTACTGAGATATTAGAATACTTAACGGAAGAAAGAGTCCTTTTTCAAAATGGGGATAAATGGTATTGGATGAATGATTCTTTTCCTGCCCATAATATTAGTCTTCGTTCCGCATCACAAGAAAACATCGTCATTATTGATATTTCTGATGTCAGTAAGAGTAGAGTAATAGGTGAAAGTGATCGTTTTTCAGCAATGACGCTTCTTCATGAGGAAGCCATTTACATGCATCAAGGGATACAATACCAAGTAGAAAAGCTTGATTGGGAAGAAAAAAAAGCTTTTGTTCGAGAAGTTAGTGTTGATTATTATACAGATGCAAATTTGGCCGTGTCTTTAAAGGTTTTAGAAGAAGATTATCATAAAAAATATAACAATGCCGAGATTGGCTTTGGAGATGTCAGCATTGTTGCGATGAGTACGATATTTAAAAAAATTAAATTTGAGACCCATGAAAATATTGGGTCAGGACCCATTACTCTGCCAGAGGAAGAACTTCATACCAGTGCTGCATGGTTATCTTTTGAACAAAAGGACTTAAATTGGGATCAAGAAAAGACAGAAAAGGGGTTAATTGGGGCAGCACATGTGTTGAAACATATAGCTCCATTATTAGTGATGGCAGATGCAAATGATATTCATGTTGTACCACAAGTAAAGGCTGAGCATAATGAAAAAGCTACTATTTTCTTTTATGATCAATACCCAGGAGGCATTGGGCTTAGTAAGAAGATATATGAAGAAATGCCTTCTGTCTTAAAAGAGGCGAAGAAAATGATAAGAAACTGTAGTTGTGATGATGGGTGTCCATCTTGTATTGGAACGGAAAGTGACTCCACAAATAGTAAGCGTGATTGTTTAAAAATTCTATCTCTCCTCGAAGAAAATCAATGGGGATATTAAGAGGTTAACTATGTCGATTAAAAATAAATTAAATAGAATGAAGTCACATATTAAAAGAGAGGAAAAAGGATCCAATAGCTCCTCCTTTCATAATATTCCAAACGAGGCCACCATTCCATTTATAGAGGAATGGGAGAAAGAAAATGTCTATCCCTATTGGTTAGATGGAGAATACTGCTTAATTAGAGAGGTAGAGTATCCTTTAACATATCAACATGGTAAATATAAATTAGGTGATCTTCATTCTGTTGTAGAGGAATGGAATAAGGTCATGTATGAGCACCCACTTTCTGCAAAGGGACATGCTGCATCAGATTTGTTTTTTTTTGATACAGAAACAACTGGTTTAGGTGGAGGAACAGGTAACTCCATTTTTATATTAGGGTATGCTCAACTGACAGCTCATTCCATCGTACTGAAACAGCATGTTCTGCCACACCCAGGGGCTGAAATACCACTCTATTATAGCTTTCTAGAAAATATTGATTATACTACATTAGTAACCTATAATGGGAAGGCTTTTGACTGGCCACAAGTAAAAACGAGACATACATTAATCAAAGATCATGTACCTAAATTGCCAGAATTCGGTCATTTCGATTTATATCATGGTGCAAGAAGAATGTGGAAACACCGATTAGAAAGAGTGAAGCTAAAGGTTGTAGAAGAAGAGATACTCGGAATTAATAGAATTGATGATATTCCAGGATTCTTAGCTCCTATGATATATTTTGATTTTGTAGAGACTCGAAAACCTGATGGTATGCTTGGAATTTTAAAACATAATGAAATTGATATACTTTCTCTTATCACTTTATACACCCATTTAAGCTATCAATTATTACAAAAAGATCATCAAATAAGTGCAAAAGAGGCTTTGGAAGTTGGTAAGTGGTATTCTGCTATTGGAGAATCAGATATGGCAAAAAATACTCTCCATGGAATACAAAAAGAGAATTCTGAAGAAACCATAGTTGCTTCCTTTTTATTAGCAAAACAGCTAAAAAAAGAAAAGGACTTTATTCAAGCAAAACAATTATGGACTAAAATTATTCAAAACCATACAGGAAATACAGATCTTAATATTGTAATAGAAACATATATTGAGCTTGCGAAAATGGCGGAACATAAAGAAAAAGATATTATACAAGCCTTAAAATATACATTAAAAGCAAAGAACATTTTAGAATCATTGCCTGATGGTAAAAAGAAGATGGATGATTTATACAAACGTTTGGAGCGTCTAGAAAGAAAATCAGTAAAAAAGGAAAAATATCCATAAAAACCTAGTTGTTTAATAGGAACTTGCCTATTAAAATATAATAGTGCATTTGAATAATAAACCTTAAAATGTATCTTGTTCAAATTATATTATATTAAATTGGAGTGGACATTAGTGTATAAGGTAGTAATGTATTTGTTTTTCTTGCTGTTATGTTTAACGGTTGTATTATTGACGACTTTAAAAAGTAGCTTTTATAGTCTTTTATAGATATATATTTTAAGAAATAGGTGTTTGTATTAGTACAAGATTATCTCTTCTTACATAAATTGTTACTGTAAGATAACTAAAAATTTGAGAGGAGATCGTTTTATGCATTGCAAACCAAATCATGTTTTACCGGCAATTGTTCATCCAACAAAATGCTGTGTAAATAATACCTTCACTAACAATATTGTGCCTCATATTCATCCGTCACACACAACAACAGTAAATCATGTGAATTATGAGCACCAACATTTCTTCCCACACACTCAATCTGTTGAGAATGTGGTAACAAACACTCAAGCAAATATGGGGCCAGCTCCAGTTCCGTACCCAGTTGCTCCGCAAACTGGTGGAACTCCATTTACAGCAACTGGGCAAATATTCCCTGGTCAGTCAGGCATGGGCATGATGCCAGGATCAATGCCTTTTAGAAAAAGATAATAGTAATAGGCAAGGGCTATTATAGTTCCTTGCCTTTTTATTTTACTTTACCTTTATGGAAGTCATTCGCCATAAATTGTGCTACAATAAGTTAAAGTAATTGAAAATGTGAAAATTTATACATAATTCTTTGGAATTGTTCATGGGTGAATGCCGTGTAGCATATACTATGGTAGTAGGAAGAAAATTTTTAACTTTTGTACAAAGGTTATTCATAATAGAAGTTACTAAAGCAAAGAATAATAAGGAGTTTTCATATAGTTATGAAGATAGCCGTTGTAACAGGCTATAAGCCGTTTGAGATTGGAATTTTTAAAAGAGATGATCCAGCTGTAACCTATATTAAATTAGCAATCCGGAAAAACCTTGAATCAATGGTAGAAGAAGGATTGGAGTGGGTGTTAATTAGTGGGCAATTAGGAACTGAATTATGGGCAGCTGAAGTCGTGTATGACATGCAATTAGAAGAATATCCTGATTTAAAGCTCGGTGTTATTACACCTTTCTTAAATCAAGAAGAAAACTGGAAAGAAGTAAATAAAGAATGGTATGAAGAAATCCTAATGCAAGCAGATTTTGTTGATTCTGTTTCTAAAAAGCCATATGAAAGTCCACAACAATTGCGAAATAAAAATGTTTTTCTATTAAAGAAAAGTGATGCTATGCTTATGTTTTATGATGAAGAAAGTGTTGGTAGTCCCAAATATTTAAATGAACTGGCCAACAAATACAAAGAAAATTTCCCTTACGATATTAGAAAAATTCAATTTTCTGATTTACAAGATATAGTGGAAGAAGAGAGTTTTCGTGATAATTATTAGTAATGATTGACAAAAGAACGTTTATTTGAAAAAATAAATTAGAAAATGGGAATAAACTGAGGTGAGCGATTATGCTATCAGATAAAATTAAATTAACAGCAAAAGACATATTAGAGAAAGAATTTAAAAGTGGTGTTAGAGGTTATAAACCAGAAGATGTTGATAAATTTTTAGATTTAATCATAAAAGATTATGAAACATTTCATCAAGAGATTGAAGAACTACAGCATGAAAATATGCGTTTGAAAAAACAAGTAGAAGAAGCTTCACGGAGACAACCTGCTCCAACAACAACAGCTGGTACAACTAATTTTGATATTCTTAAAAGATTATCCAATTTAGAAAAACATGTTTTTGGTAGTAAATTATACGATTAATAGGTCTGCTGAGTGTTACGCATCTTTTCGCTAAATATAATTGTCTAAATTAACCATTGCAATACATATAGAAAACAATTATAATAACTTTTGTATCAATTAACACTTTGGTAATCGCTGCAAACATTGTTTGTAGAGGAAAGTCCATGCTCGCACAAGCTGAGATGCTTGTAGTGTTCGTGCCTAGTCAAAAAATAAGCTAGGGCAGCTTTAGCTGACGGCAGGGAAAATACCTAAGTCCATTCGGATATGGTGTGAATACCTTGAAAGTGCCACAGTGACGTAGCCTTTTCAGAAATGAAAAGGGTGGAACGAGGTAAACCCCACGAGCGAGAAACCCAAATTATGGTAGGGGAACTTTCTCTGAGGAAATGAACGGAAGAGAAGGACAGAATAATATTCTGTAGATAGATGATTACCGCCTTTGTACGAGACTTCGGTTGCTTGAGTACGGAGGAACAGAACATGGCTTATAAAGTGTTGTTGATTATAATGAATGATAATTATACAAGGGTGGCACGGAAGGTTGTGTCTGACAAGAGATCAAGATCTTAATCTTAAATCCTGTCATTCATATTACTTTCTGGGTCACCTTTTTATCTACATATGTGTTGAATGTTTACATACTATAGCGGTTAGAATGATAATAAATGGTTTTCCCAAATAAAAAGGAGATATTATGAAAAAGTTTGATTTAATTGCGACAGCTGCGATGGGTTTAGAAGCGATTGTAGCAAAAGAAGTAAGAGGATTAGGATATGAGTGTACTGTAGATAACGGCAAAGTTCATTTTAAGGGGGACGAGCTAGCTATCGCGAGAAGTAATATGTGGTTACGCACAGCAGATCGTATCAAGATTAAAGTAGCAGAATTTAAAGCTACTACATTCGATGAATTATTTGAAAAGACAAAAGCTTTACATTGGGAGGATTATCTGCCAGTAAATGCTGAATTTCCTGTGTCAGGGAAGTCGGTAAAGTCGAAGCTTTTTAGTGTATCTGATTGTCAAGCAATTGTAAAAAAAGCGATTGTAAATAGAATTAGCACCTTTTATAAGAAATCAGGCTGGTTGGAGGAAAATGGGGCTCTCTTTAAAATAGAAGTATCTATCCTAAAAGATATCGTAACACTAACAATTGATACTTCTGGTCATGGACTACATAGAAGGGGATATCGTGTTGGACAAGGTGATGCTCCTATTAAAGAAACATTAGCAGCATCATTAATCTTACTAACAAACTGGACAGCAGATCGTCCCTTTGTAGATCCATTTTGTGGTTCGGGAACTATTCCTATTGAAGCAGCCTTAATTGGACAAAATATTGCTCCAGGATTTAATCGTGATTTTATCTCTGAAAACTGGGATTGGATGCCAAGTGAAGTTTGGGACCAAGTACGAGTAGAAGCAGAAGATAAAGCAAACTATGATCAGCCTCTCGAGATAATTGGTTCAGACATTGATCACCGTATGGTGAAAATAGCAGAAGAAAATGCTTTTGAGGCTGGTTTAGGGGATATTATTACGTTTAAACAGATGCAGGTGAGAGACTTTACTACTACAAAAGAAAATGGTGTGATTGTTGGAAATCCTCCATATGGTGAGCGTCTAGGAGATAAGCAAACTGTCCAAAAGATGTACAAAGAAATGGGAGAAGCCTTTAATGATTTGGAAACATGGTCTATCTACATGCTGACAAGCGACGAAGAATTTGAAACCCATTTTGGCAAGAAAGCAACGAAAAAACGTAAGTTATTCAATGGATTTATTCGAACGGATTATTATCAATATTGGGGTAGAAGGAAGAGAGATTAAATTTATATAATATGATTCGAACTATCATAAGTATAAAAATCTCATTTTTGTTATATATATAATTTATAGTAATTATTTTTGGAGGGAATTTTATGAAAGATAGTACTATAGATTATTCTAAAATACTTAATGCATTAAACCATTCTTTAAGTTTAGTGGAAGAAGATAATGAAGTGACCGAAGCTGTTAAGGTACAATTATCGTCTGCACAGCAAGCTGTACAACAAGCAATGTCCTATAATTTATCAAGAGATATAGACATTTATTAGACATACAGTTCTTTAATATAAAAAGAGGGGACCAAATAATGGTTGCCCTCTTTTCCCTTGAATATTAGTGAAAAATTAACTATTATAGATATTTAAAGTGAAAAAGAGATGAATGAAAGAAAGATATAAGAAAAGCCATTTTATGAAAGTCGGAGGGGTAACATGCAAAACGGCATGCCATTTGAAGTATCAAAAACTGAATCATTTTATGATAAATTAGGGGAATGGATTGGGGATGTTTTTTACGATATCCTTCCGGAAGCAGGTTATGAACTAAGGGATGAGCAAGTATACATGGCTTATCAATTAGAGAAAGCCTTTAAAGAAAAGAAAACTATTTTTGCTGAAGCAGGAGTTGGAACAGGAAAAACATTCGTTTATTTATTATATAGCATTTGCTATGCTCGATATGTAAACAAGCCTGCAATCATTGCTTGTTCTGATGAAACACTTATCGAACAGCTAGTAAAAAAAGAAGGAGATATTGCTAAGTTAGAGCAAGCCTTAGGTTTAAAAATTGATGTTCGCTTAGCAAAGTCAAGAGATCAATATCTTTGTTTAAATAAATTAGATCAAAAAATTACTTTTGAAGATACGTATAATAGTATTTATGATGGTTTGCCTGACTTTGTTCATGGGACAGGGTCCATGCAATCATTTTCACCTTATGGGGATAGAAAGGACTATCCAAATTTAAAGGATGAAGATTGGGAAGGCGTTGCTTGGGATTCTCTTCAAGATTGTTTTACATGTGATAAAAGACATCGTTGTGGACAAACCTTACACCGTGATTATTACCGTAATGCGAAAGATTTAATTATATGCTCCCATGACTTTTATATGGAACATATTTGGACAAAAGATGCTAGAAAAAGAGAAGGACAGCTTCCGTTGTTACCTGAAAGTGCTTGTATTGTTTTTGATGAAGGACATCTGCTTGAATATGCAGCACAAAAAGCATTAACTTACCGTCTAACTGAGCAAAATTTAGAAAATTTATTAACTCGTTTAATGGCAAATGATGTTAGAGAAAAAACGTTGAATCTAATTGAGGAAACAATCTATCAAAATGAACAGTTTTTTGCTGCGTTGACTACTGCTTCTAGTAAAGCAGAGGGGTCAGATAAACAAGAAATAAAGAAAACGGAAACTGTGATGAAAGCTGGTAAAAAACTTGCTGGATATATTTCTGACCTGGAAGAAGAGCTTGTTTTTGAAAGTGAAATGTATGTGATTAATGAATATGATCTGAAAGTGGTAGAAGAGTATTTAGAGCAGATTGGTCATTCGTTAGGTTTATTCCTTAAAGAGACAAATGGAATTACATGGTTTGAAGAAGTCAAAGGAGAGCGTACGCTCGTTATTATGCCAAGACTTGTTCAAGATATCATGAGGGATGAAGTATTTAGTCAAAAGAAACCGATCATTTTCTCTTCAGCAACACTTTCTGAGAACAAATCATTCGATTATATGGCAAATAGTTTAGGTGCAACAGATTATGTATCCTTTTCGGTAGATTCTCCATTTGATTATGAAGAAAGTATGACTGTAAAGCTAAAACTTTTCTTAGAAGAGGCAAGTTTGAGAAAACAACAATATTGTTATGAAAATATTATTCAAGCAGAGGGAAGATCTCTTGTCCTCTTTAACAGCAAGGAAGATTTAGTAGCATTTAAAAAGTTTCTGCCAGAAGACTTTCCGTACCCTATTTATTTCGAAGGAGAAGGAGAAATTAGTACTTTAGTGTCCAAATTTCAAAATGAGGAAGAATCAATCTTATGTGCAGTAAACTTATGGGAAGGCTTAGATGTGCCTGGCCGTTCATTGGAGAATGTATTTATTTATTCATTACCGTTCCCTCCTAATGATCCTGTATATAAGTCAAAAAGAGAGAATTCCGAAAATCCTTTTGAAGAAGTAGATTTACCATATATGATTTTAAGACTGCGTCAAGGAATTGGTCGTTTAATTCGGACACATGAAGATAGTGGTACCGTTCATTTATTAATAAATGAAACAGAACCTTCAAATGTAAAAGAGGCAGTTTTACACGCTTTACCTGTGAAGCCAATTTGAAACCTTTTTAATCCTTCCTATTCGGGAAGGATTTTTTCTATTGCGTGGATTTAGTTATAATAGGATAATGAAAAGATGAAATACTTATGGAATATTTGTATCCCTATAGCTTATTTTGAATCTTAACCTAGAGTAGCAATAATTCCATATGTATTAGCATAGTGAATTGAGGAAAGAGCTAAAATTACAGTCCAAGCTAATTTAAGTAGAAAAGAGGGAGAATAGTGGTAACAATGACGAAAGATATCGAACAAAATTTTTTAGAATATGTAAAAAAAATTGGAGCATATAATGAGGCACTTGCACTAATTTATTGGGATTTAAGAACAGGTGCTCCAAGAAAGGGAATGGATCAGCGCACAGAAGTAATTGGGGTATTATCTTCTGAAGTATTTGCTATGACAACTTCTGACGAATTAGAATCCTATTTAAATACACTTTCTGATGAAAATGTACAAGAACAATTATCTGTTGTTACGAGAAAAACGGTCGAAGAAATGAAAAGAGAATTTGAGAGAAACAAAAAAATACCTGCAGCTCTACATAAAGAATTTGTGATGCTTCAATCTAAAGCAGAGAATGAATGGGAAGAAGCAAAAGAAAAAGGAGACTTTTCTCTTTTTCAGCCTTATTTAGAAAAGTTAGTAGATATGACGAAACAATTTATTGAATATTGGGGATATAATGACAATAAATACGATGTATTGTTAGATATGTATGAGCCTGGAATCACGGTAGAAATTTTAGATGAAGTTTTTGCAAAAGTAAAAAAGGCAATTGTGCCTTTAGTTCATAAAATAGGAGAATCTACTAATAAACCGAACACAGGCTTTTTATTTGAACAATTCCAGAAGGATAGTCAAAAATCATTTAGTTTGGAAGTGTTAAAACAAGTTGGTTATGATTTTGATGCAGGAAGATTAGATGAAACCATTCATCCTTTTGCTACAGGAATTAACCCTGGAGATGTTCGTATTACCACCAAATATGATGAATCTGATTTTAGGGTAGCTATATTTGGAACGATTCATGAAGTAGGTCATGCTTTATATGAACAGAATATTTCAAAAGATTTAGTAGGAACACCATTATGTACTGGTACATCAATGGGAATACATGAGTCTCAATCACTATTTTATGAAAACTTTATTGGGCGAAATTTATCATTCTGGAAGCATAATTATGGTTTGTTAAAGTCACTTAGTAACGGACAATTTGATTCTATAGCAATTGAAGACTTTTATCGAGCTATCAATGAGTCTAAGCCATCATTAATCCGTATTGAAGCAGATGAATTAACTTATCCATTACATATAATGATACGATATGAAATTGAAAAAGGTCTGTTTAATGGAGATTATGAAGTGAAGGATTTACCTAGTATTTGGAATGAAAAATATAAGGAATACTTAGGGGTTGTACCAGCAAATGATGGTGAAGGTGTTCTTCAGGATGTACACTGGGCTGGAGGGAGTTTTGGCTATTTTCCTTCCTATGCCTTAGGATACATGTATGCAGCTCAATTTAAACAAACTCTTTTAAAAGATTTGCCTAATTTTAATGAATTATTAGAATCAGGTAATTTGGTACCAGTGAAGACCTGGCTAAATCAAAAGATTCATCAATATGGTAAGCTAAAAAAACCTCTTGAAATCTTAAAAGATGTAACAGGGGAAGGGCTAAATGCTCAATATTTAATTGACTACTTAACAGAAAAGTATACGAATGTTTATCAATTAAATGACTAATGGAAAAAAGTAGCTGTCTAATAGATAGCTACTTTTCTTTTTATTTTATTCGATTTCTTCACCAAATCCACTAAAGATAAATATACTAATATATGTTGATGAAGAAGTGGGTGTGATATATTTGGAAAATTATTATTGTAGTCACTGCTTAACCATATACAAAGAAGAAATGATTTGCGAAATTTGTGGGCATAAAGTGGAAAATAAAATAAAGATTGAGGTACAGACACAAAATAAAAAGAAGAAGTAAATTACTAAAAAAGGCGAGAAAAAAGCGAGACGCATTTTCTTGCCTTTTTGTTATTATTTACATTTTTTCTAGTATAAGAACAATGGATAGTTGGCCAATATTTTCTAGGGAAATAGGTAAACTTAAAGCTTTTTCAAATCCAAACATCTTTGTTTCCCCAACTAGGACAGTGGGAGGAGTTATATCAATCTCTATCCCATTTTGTGATACAAAGGTAGAAAGATTACCAGCAATCATGTTTCCTAGTTCACCAGAAAATGAATCTAGCATTACCCCTTCTAAAAACATCCCAAACATTAATTCACCAATTTTACCAAATACTTGTTCATTACCATCTATAATTATTCTTCCACGAAAGTCCCCAGTTATCCCAATTAACACGCCAATGGACTTTTGTGTGAACGGTTCATTTATTACATTTGGTTTATCTATTTGAATAGCACAAGGAATAACACTTTTTACGGATTGGATCGTTCCGTTTAGTATTTCTGTAGTACTTTTTGTCTGAATCATAATCATTCCCCCATCCCTAGCATTACCCTCATCTTACCATAAAATAGTTCAATATAGGGATATATTTTCTAATTGGAAGGGAAAATATAGTTAAAAAATACTAATGAATTGATAAGTAATTGGAAATATTATATAATGATTTTCTTTTTTGTGTGAATTATAATGAAATGGCACAACATACTTCAAAACATTTTTCCTCTATATGTAGAGGATTTTTTTTTGTATTGTTGGCCAATCTCTTTTTGTGATAGGATATAATTGAGTTTGAAAATTATTCTCATTAGGAGTTGGTTTAAATGATTGTATTTCCAATTGGCTTAACCATTGTAGGATATGTATTGGTGATGAAATATGTATTAAATCAAACAACTAATTCGACCCATTCAAAATAAATATACATACTAAATAAGTTGAATTCCAGTTGGAATCAGCTTTTTTTTTCTGAAAAAGATAAAACCCTTTCAATTATCAGTCAATTCTTCTTTATTGATATCCGAAAAATAGTTAAAATAGGTTTATATTATATAAAAGGAGTTATTCATCTGATTATGCTACCTACAAACACGTTAATTAAATGGACAGAGTTTTATTATTATTATTTAGAACAAAACGATTTGGAAACAGCTACTCGACTAAAGGAGTTGTTACAAAAAGCCAATAAGGAAGATCTAATTTTTACTTTTTGTGGTCATTATTCTGCTGGTAAATCCAGTATGATCAATAAGCTTACTAATTCTGAAGTTTTGCCAGCAAGTCCTATTCCAACAACTGCGAATATCATTCGGATTAAAAAAGGTAATAATCAAATTAAAGTCTCTTTTGTTGATAATAAAACAACAGTCTATCAAAACTGTATTGATATTGAGCGTGTTTTACAGGATATTGATAATGAAGAAGTAATAAAGGAACTCGATGTTCAAATAGAAAATAACTTGGAATTAAACAATCAAACTATTTATATGGATACTCCAGGAATAGATAGCACGGACAAAGCACATGAACTTGCAACAGAATCAAGTATTCACCTTGCTGATTGTATTTTTTATGTAGTGGATTTTAATCATGTGCAATCAGAAGTGAATTTTCAATTTACAAAAGAATTAATGCAAGCTGGAAAGAAATTCACTTTAGTTATAAATCAAATGGATAAACATCGAGAAGAGGAAATTCCATTAAATGTATTTCAAAAAAGTGTTTCAGATGCGTTTTTATCCTATGGAATTAAACCTGAGAAAATCTTTTATACAAGTACAAAAGAAAATAGTACTTTTTATAATGGGTTAAGTGAGATAAATCAGTATATAAATGAAATCATTGCGAAAAAATCTTCGGTTTATCCAGTAACCTTAGAAACATCCTTTCAAAAGTTATATAAAGACCATCAAATTAATATGAAAATACGTTTTGCGGACGAAATAGCGGAATATGAAGAAGTGCTAAGTGATTTATCTGAAACACAATATGGGGATTTAGAGGATAATTATAAGCATCTAAATAATTTAATTACCACTATGGAAGATGAGGAAAAACGAATTATTGCCGATTTGGAAGATGAATATAGTTCACTCATAAAAAATGCATATATTATGCCTTACCAAATCCGTGAATTAGCGAAAGCATATTTAGAGACCGAACAAGGGAATTTCAAAATTGGCTTTTTCTCTAGCAA
>DATMFU010000279.1:0-8735 GCA_035556015.1 Niallia sp.
TAGATAAAAAGTACTATTTAGGGAAAAAATCATAAAAATAAAGGGGAAAATGGTCATTTTGTAGTACTATTATAATAGTAAATAATGACAGGATATGAAACATATAGTACTTTGTGACATGCTTGAAAAGAAAATGTAATAATTTTTTAGTTAAAATGCTGTTCTATAATGCTATAATAATTTAGGTAAGTAAAAAATACTAGCATAGTTAATTAAATGTTTGTCGCTTAATGTCGTTTGAATGTTGTCGAATTTTGGTTTTTGAATTAGATGGAAAAGTCGAAGAAAAGGAGATTGCACTCCTTACATGGTACAAGTTCATAAACCAATCACTCCAAATAAATTTTCTTCAGTGATTCCTTTAGGTTTATGTTGATATATAATCTTCTTCTCTTTCTTAATTTCTTACAAATAAAAACTCAGGTGTGATAATAGATGATAGAAATGAAAAACGTTATGAAAAAGTATGCCAACGGTGTTATTGCCGCTAATGGGATAAATGTTAAAATCGGACAAGGTGAATTTGTCTATGTAGTTGGACCAAGTGGTGCAGGTAAATCTACGTTTATTAAAATGATGTATCGTGAAGAAAAGCCAACACAAGGTCATATTCGCATTAATGGAATAAACTTAGAAAAGCTAAAAAATAGCAAAGTTCCGCTATTAAGAAGAAATATGGGAGTAGTATTTCAGGACTTTAAACTTTTGCCTACATTGACAGTGTTTGAAAATGTTGCATTTGCTTTAGAGGTTATTGAAGAAAATCCTAAATTTATCAAGAAAAAAGTAATGGAGACATTGGACCTTGTTGGTCTTAAGCATAAAGCAAGAATGTTACCAACTGAATTATCAGGAGGAGAACAGCAACGTGTATCTATTGCTCGTTCTATTGTGAACTCTCCGAAACTAGTGATTGCGGACGAGCCAACAGGAAACCTTGATCCTGAAACTTCATGGGAGATTATGAATATATTTGAAACGATTAACAATAGAGGCACAACTATTGTAATGGCAACACATAACAAGGAAATAGTTAATACAATTAAACACCGTGTTATTGCCATAGAGGGCGGAAGAATTGTGCGTGATGAAGTGCGAGGTGAATACGGTTATGAAATTTAGAACAGCAGGGAGACATGTGAAGGAAAGTTTTAAAAGTCTTCTCCGTAACGGTTGGATGACATTTGCCTCTATAAGTGCTGTTACAATTACATTAGTACTTGTTGGTGTATTTATGGTTATCATGATGAACCTTAACAATGTGGCTACATCTATTGAAGAAAATGTAGAGATTCGAGTTCACATTGATATAGCCGCAACGGATAAAGATCGAACAGTTCTGGAAGATCAAATTAAGAGTTTACCAGAAGTTCAATCAGTTGTTTTTTCTCCTAAAGGAGAGGAATTGGACAACTTAATTACGAGTCTTGGGGATGATGGAGATGCCTTTAAATTATTTGAACAGGATAATCCATTAAATGATGTATTTGTTGTGAAGACAAAAGATCCAGAAGATACATTAGCTGTGGTTCATAAAATTGAAAAGTTTAATCATGCAGCAAAAGTTAAATATGGACAAGGAACAGTTGAAAAATTGTTCAGTGCCATTAATATAAGTAGAAATGTTGGGATTGTTTTAATCATTGGTTTATTGTTTACCGCAATGTTTCTTATCTCAAACACGATTAAAATTACAATCGTGGCTAGAAGAAAGGAAATTGAAATTATGCGATTAGTGGGAGCAACCAACTGGTTTATCCGCTGGCCATTTTTCTTAGAAGGAATGTGGTTAGGTATTGTTGGTTCTATTATCCCAATCGCTGCCGTTTCCGGTATTTATTATTATGCGTATGACTACATGATAGCTAAATTAGCAGGAAGTTATGTTGAAATTCTTGAGTTTAATCCATTTGTATTCCAAGTATCAGGTTTGCTTCTTGCAATGGGAGCATTCATTGGAATATGGGGATCCGTTATGAGTATTCGCAAATTCTTGAAAATCTAGTAAGAGGTATGTTGTTTATGAAATGGCTTGAAGTGCTCTTGCATTTCAGGCCATTATTTAAAAAGTATAGAGAGAAATGTAAGATTATACCAAGTTTGTTCATTGGTATAGTGGGGAAGGAGCTTGTATGATGAAAAAAAAATCAGTCGCTAAATTAACACTTATTTCTGCATTAAGTATAGGCAGTATACTAACTACGATGCCATCTAATTCATTTGCTCAAAGTTCCTTGAGTGATCTAAATAAAGAGAAAAGTGAAATAGAAAACAAGCAGAGTGATGTTCAATCAAAGTTAACCGAAAAAAATGGTAAATTAGACAATATTCAGTCAGAACAAGCAACTGTGGAGGAACAAATTGAAAAACTGAATTCTTCTATATCTAGTACACAAGTAAAAATAACAGAGAAGAATGAGCAGATAGCGACGACTAAAGAAGAAGTAAAAAAATTAGAAGAGCAAATTGAAGTAGTAAAGAAAAGAATTGAAAAAAGAAATGAACTTTTAAAAGATAGAGCAAGATCTTATCAAGAGACAGGTGGCATGATTAATTATCTGGATGTCTTAATGGGTTCTCAAAGTTTTGGTGATTTCATTGACCGTGTTGGTGCAGTTGCAACTATTGTAGAGGCAGACCAAGAAATTATTAAAGAGCAAGAAGCAGATAAAAAACTATTAGAAGACTCCAAAAAGGAATTGAAGACAAAATTAAGTTCACTTGAGTCCATGCTTGCAGATTTAGAAAATATGAAAGCATCACTCAAGAGCCAGAAAAAAGAAAAAGATCAATTAATGGCACAACTTGAGAAAGAAGAAGATCATGTAGAAGCTGAAATGCTTTCTCTAGAAGAAGAAGAACAATTATTAGCTGATCAAAAGGTAGCAATGGAAAAGGCTATTCAATTGGAGAAAGAAAGACAAGCTGAGATAGCTAAAAAAGCTGCTGAAGAAGAAAGAAAAAGAAAAGAAGCAGAGGCAGCCGCTGCTGCTGCAAAAGCAGCTGAAGCAAAGAAAGCCGCTTCAACATCATCAAGTTCTTCATCTAGTTCTTCAAGAAGAAGTAATACATCTAGCCAGAGTTCTAGTAGTAATAGTAGTAGTAGTACATCTTCAAATACATCTGTATCATCAGGTAACTTCACAAAACCTGCAGGCGGAGGATATGTTTCTTCTGGTCTAGGACACCGTTGGGGTACATTCCATGCAGGTGTAGATTTAGCAGCAGGTGGTACTATTCCGATTTATGCTGCTGCTGATGGAGTTGTTATTCGATCATATACATCTAGCAGCTATGGAGAAGTTATTTTTGTCAGCCATTATATTAATGGACAACAATATACGACTGTTTATGCACATATGAGAAGCGGAAGCCGCTTAGTTCAAGGTGGAGCAGTCGTGAAAAAAGGTCAACAAATTGGAACGATGGGGAATACTGGTGATTCTACAGGACAACATTTACATTTTGAATTACACAAAGGTGAATGGAATCAGGCAAAATCCAATGCTATTAATCCTATTGGAATTGTTCCAATGTAATAGATTACTATATTTATAAAATACCCAATATTATACGAGTTAAACAAACCGCTATTATTTTACTATTGAATATTAGCGGTTTTTTCTTTTTTTATGGTAAATTGAATATATGATATTATGACTAGAAAAAAGGGGCTAAATCAATGAGTGGTAGAGAAGAGGATAACAAAGAATCACAAAATTCCATCCAACCAAATAAGAATCAATTGGATGAAGAAACATTGTTTATCGTGTCTCAAACGTTCAAAGCATTATCTGATCCGACTCGAATTAAAATATTGCACTTATTATCAGAAAAACAACACTCTGTAAATGAAATTGCAGAAAGACTACAAATGCTACAGTCCACTGTTTCACATCAGCTACGGTTTTTAAAAAATCTTCGTCTTGTTAAGTATAAAAGAGAAGGAACTACGATGATTTATTCTTGTGATGATGACCATGTAATGGATGTTTTACAGCAGATGATTAATCATGCTAGACACCATTAATAGATTTAAGAAAAGTATTATTGGGCCGGATATAAAATCAATTACATAGTAGATAATTGATTCATATCTCCGACCTTTTATTTTTTTCTTTATCAAATAGGATTTCCGTTGACACTTATAGAAGATATTACATATAATGAAACAAATATGAATATATGAGTATTTGTTCATATAATGAAATGGATACTACTCTTTAATCAGATGATTGATTTAAAATTATTCAACTAGTGGAATAATTGGGTAATAATCTTAAACAACAAAATAAAACTTATTTTTCGCTAAAAGGTTAAGATGTAGAAAATATTTAATTGAAAAGAGAGGATGACATGGAAGGGAACAAATTGGTGAGAAAAGAATTTATTTTAGAAGGATTAGATTGTGCTAATTGTGCAATGAAAATCGAAAAAGGTGTATCTTCTCTTGATGGAGTGAAGGAGTGTAGCGTGAACTTTGCTACTCAAACACTTCGTTTAGATATAGATGAGAAACAAAAAGAACATATTCTGTCTTTAACAGAGAGAACCGTTTTGCGTATTGAATCTCATGTGAAAATGATTGAAAAGCATAAAGGAGCAGGTTCTAATAAAACGATGAATCAACATGATGAAAAGCATCATAGTCATTCACATTCACATGACCATAACAAAGGAAATAGTAAAAAAGCAATAGCACGCTTAGCATTTGGAGCTATAATTGCAGCCATTGGTATTTTTACTTCTTCCAATGATATAGTGGAGTTTTGTATCTTTCTCGTTGCTTATTTAATTGTTGGTGGTGATATTTTACTAAAGGCAATAAAAAATATTGTTAGAGGTCAAGTATTTGATGAACATTTTTTAATGGCTATAGCGACTATAGGTGCATTTGCAATCGGAGAATATCCAGAAGGGGTAGCAGTTATGCTCTTTTATCAAATTGGTGAATTATTTCAAGGTATCGCTGTTAACCGATCTAGAAATGCAATTAGTAGTTTAATGGATATACGTCCTGATTATGCAAACATCAAGATAGGTACCACAATTAAAGTAGTGTCACCAGAAGAAGTAAAATTAAATGATATTATTATGGTGAAACCTGGAGAAAAAATACCGTTAGATGGTGTAGTTTTGGAAGGGAATTCTACTGTTGATACGTCTGCTTTAACAGGAGAGTCTTTACCAAGAGACATAGAACCAGGCAATGAGGTTTTAAGTGGATTTATTAATAAAAACGGTGTATTAACGATAAAAGTAATGAAGGAATTTGGCGAGTCAACCGTATCAAAGATATTGGATTTAGTAGAGAATGCAAGCAATCGCAAAGCACAGACAGAACAATTTATTACTAAATTTGCTCGATATTATACGCCAATTGTTGTTGTAATTGCAGCGATTCTTGCCATGATCCCTCCATTTATATTGGAAGGTGCAACGTTCTCTGACTGGTTATATCGCTCCCTCGTATTTTTAGTTATATCCTGTCCTTGTGCCCTTGTGGTATCAATACCTTTAGGATTTTTTGGCGGAATTGGTGCGGCTTCGAAAAAAGGCATACTTATTAAGGGAAGTAACTATTTAGAAGCATTGAATGGTGTGAAATACGTTGTACTTGATAAAACAGGTACATTAACAAAAGGTGTATTTGAAGTGAGTACTATATATCCTACATCTACCTCTACAAAAGAAGAAGTTTTGAAATATGCAGCTTATGCAGAAACACATTCTAATCATCCAATTGGTGAATCTATAAGAAAGTCTTTTGGAAAAGCAGTAAATGAGGAAGAGCTTAAAGACTTTCAAGAGATTTCTGGTTATGGAATTAAAGTGATGATAGATGGCAAAGAGGTTTTAGCTGGTAATCAGAAATTAATGGTAGCCGAAGGAATTCCATATGCACCAAATGAGGAGATTGGAACAGTTGTGTATGTAGCTGTTGATAAGCAATTTATCGGATCTATTGTAATTGCAGATCAAGAGAAAGAAGATGCAGCTGAAACAATTGAAAATTTGAAAAAGATTGGTATTAAGAAGACGATTATGCTTACAGGTGATGCAGAAAAAGTTGGTAAGAAAGTTGCTTCTTCTTTAAGAGTAGATGAAGTGCACACAGAATTACTACCTCAAGATAAAGTAAAAGAAATAGAGAGACTTGATAGGCAGAAGCAATCGAAAGAAAAAATCTTGTTTGTTGGTGATGGTATCAATGATACACCTGTTTTAGCGAGAGCTGATATAGGAATGGCGATGGGAGGATTAGGATCTGATGCTGCCATTGAGGCAGCTGACATTGTTATTATGACAGATGAGCCTTCTAAAATTGTTACCGCTATTGCCATCGCTAAACGGACTCGTAAGATTGTATGGCAGAATATCGTATTTGCGTTAGGAGTTAAAGTGATCTTTCTATTACTTGGAGCGTTCGGGATTGCAACAATGTGGGAAGCAGTTTTTTCCGATGTTGGAGTTACATTGTTAGCAGTATTAAATGCAATGAGAGTAATGTGGACAAAAGCATTATAGAGAAAAAAATAGTCGGCAAATTTGCCGGCTATTTTCTTATGAAGCGTTATAGAGGAGTAATTGACGGGATTAACTTAACGTGAAAATGAGGGATAGGAGAGAAAATGTCCCTCCTATTTATAAAAAATGTTGGAAGGCATATTTGAAAAGCAGTACATTTTTTTCTAGATTACTTTTCAGGTATGTCTTCTTTATTTTACATTCGGTGGTGTATTGTGTTCTTGAGGAGGAGCAGGTTTTAATTTTGGTGCTGGACCAAATGGTGGTACATCTTTTACGTATTGGAAAGTACCTTTTCCATCCATGCTCGGACCATTAGCCCATCTTCCTTTACTACTTTCATCACCAACAGAGTGGTTAAGGAATAAATAAGATACATCTGTTTTTTCTAAGTGTTGTGGGAATGTACTAGGAACCACTACTCCTTCTTGTTGTTCTAATTCATAGATAGCTGCTAGCCATTGGTTTTGGTGCATTGTATCCCTTGCAATTAAATAGGAAAGCATATCTTTTATTCCGCGATCATCTGTTTGTTCATATAAACGAACGGCTTGTAGTCTACCTTGTGATTCAGCATTTAAGTTAGCACGCATATCAGCAAGTAAATTTCCACTTGCAGCAACATATCCACCATTCCACGGCACACCAACACTATCCTTTGGCATTGCAGCAAGTCCGGAAACAATAGCATGTTGTGGATTCATTCCACCAATTATAGCTGCCATTGCAGGATTGGTAGCAGCTGCTGTTTCTAATTCTGTAACTGGTGCATTATCTAACAGTCTAGCAACCATTGTCGCTAATAACTCAATATGACCAATTTCCTCTGTACCAGTATCTAATAACATGTCTCTATATTTATCATGTTTTCTTGTTCCCCAAGCTTGAAACAAATATTGATTCATTACGGACATTTCTCCAAATTGACCACCGATTAATTCTTGTATTTTTTTAGCGAAAACCGGATCTGGTCTTTCAGGTTTTGCCTGATAGGCTAGTTCTTTTATGTGATAGAACATTACAACCCCTCCTTATGAAATTACTTTATATCTTATGTGTCGATGCAAGAAAGGTTCATAAAAAGGTTCAAAAAGAATGAAGGAGGTTTAATTCATAAGTTGTCCTAATCCATCATATACATAAAAAAGGTATATGAACCTTGTATATAAAAGTGATAGATAGAGAGGGCGATAGAAATGAATCGGAAGTGGTTAGCGATTTGTATGACAGGATCTCTCCTAACAGGATCGGGGATAACCTATATTGGCATGAATGTAATGGAAAAAAGACAAAATGAAAGTTCCCTAGAACAACAATCCAAATCAGATACACTGTATAAACTAGACAAAGCATATCAATTAATTCTAAATAATTATGTAGAAAAAGTAGACAAGCAACAATTAGAGGATGGTGCAATACAAGGGATGCTTTCTACTTTAGAAGATCCTTACTCCGTCTATATGGACCAAGAAGCAGCAAAGCAATTTGAACAAGCACTCGACTCCTCATTTGAAGGAATTGGAGCTGAAATAAGTGTAGATCAAAATAAAATAATTATCGTATCACCAATTAAGGGATCGCCAGCAGAGAAAGCTGGTATTAAGCCAATGGATGAAATTGTTTCGGTGGACGGGGAGAATGTCAAAGGAAAGGATTTAAATGATGTTATTAAGAAAATAAGAGGAGAAAAGGGAACAAAAGTTATGTTAGAGATTATTCGATCTTCTGTCGAACAACCTATTAAGATATCAATCGTTCGGGATGAAGTTCCACAGATTACCGTTTATTCTGATATTAAGAAAGAGGGCGGAGAAAAAGTAGGTTACATTGAAATTAGCTCCTTCTCTGAAGATACCGCAAATGAATTTTCCAAAACTTTAAAGAAATTAGAGGCTAATGGAATAACCGCTCTTATCCTTGATGTACGAGGTAATCCAGGGGGATTTTTAACAAGTGTTAATTCTATCCTGGAACATTTTGTTACAGATGAAAAACCATATGTCCAAATTGAAAATAGAAATGGAGACAAGCAACAGTTCTTTTCAGATTTAGAGAAGAAAAAGGAATATCCTGTTGCTATACTTATTGATAATGGCAGTGCTTCAGCAGCAGAAATAATGGCTGGCGCGTTAAAAGAAGCGGTTAATTATCCCCTTATCGGTGAAAAGTCCTTTGGGAAAGGAACTGTTCAGCAGCCTATACAATTA
>DATMFU010000280.1:0-2728 GCA_035556015.1 Niallia sp.
CAAAGTAAAGTGGTGATGAAAATTGAGAGTATATTGGAGGTATTTACTTTATGTTATAGAACACAAATTAAATGTAGCAATTGAGTGCTGGAAAGAAGGATTATATATCCAAAGCATTCTCCATGATATGTCTAAGTTTTCCCCACAAGAATTTATCCCATATGCATTGAAGTTTTATTCTAACAAAAAGAGCGCTGATGTCGAGTTAAGATGGAAAAAAGCATGGCTTTATCATCAGAATCATAATAAACACCATTGGGAATATTGGATTGTTAATAAGGCTACAAAAGAAGCGCTACCTATGCCAAGTAAGTATATTATTGAGATGATTTGCGACTGGAGATCCTTTTCAAGGAAATGGGGAAGGAAAATAAAGAACTCTGATTTAGTAGAGAGAATGGTTAATTCAGAAGATCTTATTTTTTGAGTTTTTCGACCACAATTTCCATTCAATTAATATAAAACAGAAGAATATCAGTGTTAATGAAGTTTCTAGAGAGATGATAAATTACTTTGAAACTGGGCAAAAATCTCCCTTCTTTTCTGATTTTGATTATGATGAAAAAGAGATGATAAAAAAATTACATAACTCCCTTGAATATTACCTGAAGCTTTCCCGAGAGCATATCTTCGAAGAGGTAAGAAATAACTTTTTTTTCAACATTACCTTCTAGAAATCGATGTTTGTGGGTAATAGAACCAAGTCTTAATAATACTTCTTTGAAATATTGGTACGAGATACTTAATCCTAAGGGAAGAATATATAAACTAAATCTAACGGGAAAAATTCATAAAGCAAGTCAAGCATTTTTAACTATAAACACTGGCAATATGAACTTCATTAGGGAGCAAGCTTTTAAATACTGGTCAGGGGTATCTAGTGAAAATGAATTTGAATATGAAATATTGTTTGAAGGTTTTGCTGAGGTAGTAGAAGAGTTAGATCCAGTTTTACTAGGTCTAGAATAAAGTCGGCATCTAGTAGTTCAAGACGGCACCAGCATCCGATAACACAGCATTAACGCATCGTCGCAAGCTCCTCGGTCACGGAGATGAGTTTAGCAGAGAAGTCGATTCACGTGACAACCCTGCAAGGCTAAGTCTGCGACCCGTTCCGCATACGCTCCACTTAAGCCTTTCGGGTTCGCTAATGCAGGAACGTTATCGGAAACCCTTGCAAAATTATTTAAGAGAAGGAGAACAGTGTAGATGTTTATAAAAGAATTAATAATAGACGATGCTAGAATTTATTGGGATTTAAGACTCGAAGCACTGAAAGCTAGTCCCGAAGCCTTTGGTAGTTCTTATGAAGACGCTCTTCAAACTCCATTACATACAATAGAAGAACGAATTAAGAGAGATAGAAACAATTATATACTAGGTGCATTCAACGAAGATAAACAACTTATAGGTATGGCAAAATTCACAAGAGAACAAGGGTTAAAACTGAAACATAAAGGTACGGTAACAGGTGTATATGTATCTTCAGGGTATCGCGGTAAGGGTATTGCAAAATCCCTTATAAAAGAAATATTGAGTAGAGGTAAAGAAATAGAAGGCTTAAAACAAATTAATTTAACTGTTGTAAGTACAAATAACGTGGCAGTCAAACTTTATAAGGGGTTAGGATTTGAAACATATGGTATTGAAAAGAATGCATTAATCTATAATGGCAAGGGATATGATGAGGAATTAATGGTTTATTTTTTATAGTAGATTCTGAGATGGCAAGGGCATCCGATAACACAGCATTAGCGCATCGTCGCAAGCTCCTCGGTCACGGAGATGAGTTTGCCAGAGTAGCGTAATCACGTGACAACCCTGCAAGGCTAAGTCTGATGACCCGTTCCGCATTCGCTCCACTTAAGCCTTACGGGTTCGCTAATGCTGGGAACGTTATCGGAAATAACGGAATTCTAAATTGATTAACCAGAAGTGTATTTTTTATACATATAGAGTATAATGAATGTAAATGGATTTGGAGGTATTTCGAATGAGACTTGAAGAGAAATTAGTTCAAGATTTTTTAAAACTAACCCAAGAAAAACAACTAGAAGTACTTGATTTTGTTGAGTTTTTGAATAGAAAGAATGACCAACAGATTGAAAACTTAATGGACAGCATCATACATGAAAATAAAGAAGCACTTGATGAGTTAGCGAAATAATGAAGACACTAAATATAGAACAAATTCTACATTTTCATACAAAGATTATTGCTGCAACTGGTGGAAGTGATGGGACTAGTGATCGAGGTATGATTGAGAGTGCAATTGGTAAAGCATTTGTGACATTCGATGGGCAAGATTTATACCCTGATGTATATAAAAAAATTGCAGTAACAACATACGCATTAATAAAAAATCACGGATTTGTAGATGGAAATAAGCGAATCGGAATTGCAAGCATGATTTTACTATTAAAATTAAATGAAATAAGAATTGAATATACTCAGAAGGAATTAGTTGATTTAGGTATTGGCATAGCAGAAGGTAAATTAACTGAAGTTGATATTGAACTCTGGATTAAAAGACATCAGGTATAATCACTTGGTGTCTTTTTGTATTTCAAGGAGTCCATTACTTTCGATAAACCAGCTAATCAAAGTCAATAGTAGGATGGGAAATAGATTGAGTTGCTCTAAAAGAGCATACTCAAATAAACCTAACCCAAAGAAGTAAGGATATGTTAAAATATTCCTTGGAAATGCTGTTTAATCTTTACGAAAA
>DATMFU010000281.1:0-4109 GCA_035556015.1 Niallia sp.
GCTGAAGACAGTAAAATAATACAATAGTTAGGAACACCATTGCAATTTACCGTGAAGAGAAGCTTTTAATGCTTTTAATTTCGAATATGGAGGAGATCTCGATGAAAAAGAAAGAATTTAAAGACCGATTGTTTGAGCTATTAACGGAAGGAATTGAAGAACATACGACGGACGAAGTGATTCAAAAGACCAAGTTACTTATTAACGAATTTGAAAAGAAACAACAATTCAGCGTAGAGAATAAAGGGAAACCTTGGACCGACGAAGAGTTAAGAATTGTGTTGTCGTTCGCTCCAACGAAAGAAAATATATTAAAGCTGTCTAAAGGCTTTAAACGGAATTACGGAAGCATCGAACAAATATTCAAGTGGGCTGTTACTCCAGATAATACAATTACAAAAAAGAGTAAGGAGCAAGATGTCCTAATCCAGCAGATCAAAAGGATTGTTAAAGAGGCAGGATGGAGAGCATAGTTTTGAGGATTGAAAACAATAATTTGGGGGCGGTTAGCATATGAAGCGATTGTATGTAATTCTTCTTATTGTGATATCGCTATCAGCTGTAACGTACGCTGCCAATTATTTTTTTGAAAAAATGAAGAGGGGATCGACCTTAGTACATACTGAAAATTATGAAGGCGTCATTCTTTCCGATCCTTATTTTAGCGATTGGACACCTAGCGTAGAATTAATTCATGAATTTGAAAGTGGATTTATGGAGTATCTTGCTAATTATGATAATACTGAAATGAATTATGAAGAAGACGAGCTGCAATTTATTATAGATAACTTTAACGACTACAAAAGACAATATTATGGAATAAAAGTGAAAGGAAGAAAGGTGATTTATTGTAATTTAATACTGATTAATGATGACGATTCACGCATGAATTGGAAAGAAGATTTAATAGCTGTCCTAGATGGAGGACCTAGCTTCTTTTCGATTGAATATGAAGTCCGAAAGCAGAAGTACAAAGATCTGATGATTAATGGATCGGCGTAGCTAGAAAGTCAGTGCAATTAGATAAAGTAGGTGGTTCGGTGCAGGAAAAGAAAAATAAAAGTCATTTCTATTACTTTATGTTACTGATTATCCCTCTTGTACTGACGGAAATATTACTATATTTCATATATCCTATCAGTGGATTAGTTAGAATTATTACAAGTCCGCTAACGATAATGGTCAACGGGATAGTCGTTTTGCTTTCATCGAGCGTTGTGTATTATCTAATAAAACATACCCGGTATATTATAACAGGTCGAGTAATTTTAGGGATTACGATATGTGTGACAATTACTTATCGGATATGGATTCATTCATATTTCTAGTCCCTTACAGTTTAGAGTTGGAGTGTTGACCATGAAAAGTGAAGGAGACATTAGAATGCTTATTTCAAATATCGATCCAGATATGTTAACACCAGAACAATTCGTAACTCTTTTGTATCCAGGAGAACCACTAGAATCAGAAATATATGGAGACTGTATTATGGTGTTTGGTTATCGTGAGCTAGATAGAGCAGAAAAAGCAATCAAACTATATAAAGAAGGTAGAGCTCCATATCTTTTATTTTCGGGAGGAAATAAGTGGGGGGAAAGAGATGAAAGCGAAGCAATAAAAATGAAAAACCTTGCTTTAGACCATGGCGTTCCAGAGGAAGCGATATTGATAGAAACGTTGTCGAACCATACGAAAGAGAATGTTCTAGCATCGTTACTTGTATTAGATAGAAAGATTGGGTTGCATAATATACGTAGATTAATCTCAGTGACTACTCCTGGACACACAAGAAGATGCTTACTTTCATTACAAACGTACATGCCGAATTGGATTGAACACATTTTAGTTTCTTCTGATATGGTAATGCCAGAAAATTGGTGGAACATTCCTCCAATAAGAAACCGTGCTGAGAAAGAAGTAAGGAATTTGATACGGTACATCAAAGAAGGCCAATTAGTAGATATGGAAATACAAATTTGATTGTACCATGATAGCGAGGTTGATTAGATGGGAAATCTTACTGTTCGAAGGATAAAACATGATGAATTAGAGCAATTGATACAATTATATAAGCATCTAAATCCAGAAGATCCAGAATTGAATATTAATGAGCTTCACAATCATTGGAATGATATAATGAGTGACCCGTTTATGAAAATCATTGTTGCTGAAAATAATGGCCGAATCGTTGCGTCATGTGTTTTAGTAATAATAAGAAATCTTACGCGAGGAGCTAGACCATATGGGTTAATTGAGAATGTTGTAACCCATGCTGATTTTAGAAAACAAGGGTACGGTAGATTAGTCCTGCAGAGAGCAGTTGAAATCGCTAAAGAGCATAATTGCTATAAGGTCATGTTGATGACTAGTTCTAGAATGGAAGGAACACATAGTTTTTATGAAAATTGCGGATTTAAAAAGGGCGATAAAACAGGATTTATTATGAAGATGAATTGAAGGGGAGTTTGAATTAATAAGGCCCCGGGTTAGTGAAGAGACATAAAGCAGCCATACGCTACTCTATATAGAACATAGAAAAAGATGCCTATCTTCTTCATTAAGTAAGTTAAACGTGTATTAGCTTGAAATTTCTGTATGGAGTGAGCAACGAGTTTATATGAGCTCGCAGTTAGCAATTGAATAAAAAGGTTCGTCTAGTTACTATATAAGGTTCCGCATAAAAAAATAGAAGAAGATGGAGAAATCATGATAATTATTATAATACTCTTGTTTCTTATTCTTGTTACACTAATTAGCTTAGAGATTAAACATAAAAAGCAAATTGAAAATCAAGAGAGAATAATTAATCGTTTGGATCTTTTATGGAAGGAAATTAATCACAATAAGAATATTGATTAGTGAAGGTTAGTACAAGGAGGTCAGAGGCATCGGATAACACCATGTTCAAGTATCGGCTACGTCTCGGTCGCTAGAAGAGGAAAGCAGAGAAGTAGAATTAGGCTCAAACCTACACTGACTAAGTCCGTTGGACCCGGACATATGCGCTTAAGTAAGTGTTCGTGAACGCCAAACGGTATCTTAAAGAACCTGACGGAAAGCGGGAAGTGCTTGATGAAAAAACTGAAAAAGTCTTCAAAACATAAATCTATTTTTGGGGTATGTGGTGGTATTGCTGATTTCTTGGGTATCTCAGCATTAAGTATAAGACTAATTTTTTTAGTCACGTTACCTATATCAATATTAATATATGTTATATTGCATAACTCAATGGAGGATGAAACAAATACTTATACTTTATAAGATAAACATATAAATTCGAATATTTCATCGGAGTGGAAGTTGATTCATTAACGGATGTACCAGAAGATATGGTTTATAGAGAAGTTCCAAGCTGCGAGTATGTTGTTTTACGTATAAATCTTCGCTCATTTGCGCTTAGGTCTATCGAGTTCGCTTATACTAGAACGTTATATAACATCGGGGGAAATACAATAAATAACAATAAGAGGGGGATTTATCGTGGGATATATTGTAGAGGTACGAAGTCTGATTGGAAATTATCCATTGATCTTAGTACGTCCAAGTGTAGTGATTATTAATAAGATGGGAGAAATATTACTAGTTAAATACTCGGATGGATTTTGGGGGATTCCTGGAGGATTAATGGAACTAGGAGAATCTGTTGAAGTATCTGCTAGGCGAGAAGTGAAAGAAGAAGTGGATATTGATGTAGGGAAGCTGCATTTATTTGGTGTATTTTCTGGGAAAGAACTCTATACAAAATTAAGGAATGGTCATGAATATTACAGTGTAATTATTTGTTATATATGTACGGATTTTATGGGTGATATTAAACCTGATGGTCAAGAGGTATTAGAAGCAAAATTTTATAATCTTGCGGAAGTACCTGAAAAAACACAGCCATTTATCAAAGAAAAATTGAAAGAGCTAGGACCAGAACTAGGAAAACTATTGAAAACGACGATTCATTGAAGCTTCCGAGTCATATAAACCAGCTAATCAAAGTCAATAGTAGGATGGGAAATAGATTGAGTTGCTCTAAAAGAGCATACTCAAATAAACCTAACCCAAAGAAGTAAGGATATGTTAAAATATTCCTTGGAAATGCTGTTTAATCTTTACGAAAA
>DATMFU010000282.1:0-8741 GCA_035556015.1 Niallia sp.
AAGAGGTTGGATTTATCTTGAAACTGTTTCTGATGAAAAATACGATAAAATTGATGTGTTTAAAGTAAAGTGTATTTGATTTAATGAATCAAATTCTTTGTGAAGAATACTACTTGAACTAATAGGTGCATTACATCAATAAGGAGTAAGGCTTTTTTTATTACACTAAATCATAGGGTTTTATATATCGTAAAACAACTTGTTATTTTTCTCATACTGTAAATTTATCCATATAAAAACTGCACCCGATTTGTTAGAAACATCTACAAATCGGGTGCAGTTCAATATACAAGAGTTTAAGGATTATTAACCGATTGAACCTTCCATCTCGAACTTGATTAAACGGTTCATCTCAACAGCATATTCCATCGGTAATTCTTTTGTAAATGGCTCAATGAAGCCCATAACGATCATTTCAGTTGCTTCTTCTTCAGAAATACCTCTACTCATCAAGTAGAATAATTGTTCTTCTGATACTTTTGAAACTTTCGCTTCGTGTTCTAATGAAATATTATCATTTAAGATTTCATTATATGGAATAGTATCAGATGTAGAAGCATTATCCATAATCAAAGTATCACATTCGATATTTGCACGTGCACCTTCTGCCTTACGTCCAAAGTGAACCACACCACGGTATGTTACTTTACCACCTTGTTTAGAAATAGATTTAGAAACAATAGTAGAAGAAGTATTTGGTGCTAAATGGATCATTTTTGCACCAGCATCTTGGTGTTGGCCTTTACCTGCAAGGGCGATAGAAAGTGTCATACCACGAGCACCTTCACCTTTCAGGATGACAGCTGGGTATTTCATTGTTAATTTAGAACCGATGTTTCCATCAATCCATTCCATTGTTGCATTAGCATCACAAACAGCACGCTTTGTAACAAGGTTGTATACGTTGTTTGCCCAGTTTTGAATAGTTGTATAACGGCAATATGCATCTTTTTTAATGATGATTTCTACAACCGCACTATGAAGTGAGTTTGTTGTATATACAGGAGCTGTACATCCTTCTACATAGTGTACACTTGCACCTTCATCCACAATGATTAACGTTCTTTCAAACTGCCCCATATTCTCAGAATTAATACGGAAATATGCTTGTAATGGAGTATCTACCTTAACACCTTTTGGAACATAGATAAATGATCCACCAGACCATACTGCAGAGTTTAATGCAGCAAATTTATTATCCGTTGGCGGAATTACAGTTGCCCAATGTTTACGGAAAATATCTTCATTTTCTTTTAAAGCAGAATCTGTATCTTTAAATACGATTCCCATATTCTCTAGGTCTTCTTGCATATTATGGTAAACTACCTCTGACTCATATTGAGCAGATACACCAGCTAAATATTTTTGTTCTGCTTCTGGAATACCAAGTTTATCAAAAGTTTGTTTGATTTCGTCTGGTACTTCATCCCATGAACGTTCTGTTTTCTCAGATGGTTTTACGTAGTACGTAATTTCATCAAAATTTAAAGAATTAAGATCTCCACCCCATTGTGGCATAGGCATTTTGTAAAAATGCTCTAAAGCTTTCAAGCGGAAGTCTAACATCCATTGTGGTTCTTGCTTCATTTTTGAGATTTCTTCGACAATTTCCTTCGTTAATCCACGTTTAGAACGAAAGATTGAAACGTCTTTGTCTGAAAATCCATATTTATAATCCCCAATTTCGGGCATTTTTTTTGCCATTTCGTTTTCCTCCATTCTATATGCAACACATCGGAACTTAAGAATCGAGTCCTTCTTTCATTCCCTTTTCCATTGCCTTCCATGCTAAAGTTGCACATTTAATTCTTGCTGGAAATTTATTCACACCTTGTAGTGCTTCAATATCTCCTAAATCCATATCATCTGAGTAATCCTTTCCTTGAATCATATCAGAAAAGGTTTTTGATAGCTCTAATGCCTCATCCACTGATTTCCCTTTTATTGCTTGGGTCATCATAGATGCAGAAGACATACTAATGGAACATCCTTCTCCATCAAACTTCGTATCAACAACAACTCCATCTTCCACTTGCATGGTAAGAAGAATTCGATCACCACATGTAGGATTATTCATATTAACTGTTAAGCTACCTTCTAAAACCCCTTTATTACGAGGGTTTTTATAATGATCCATAATAACACTTCGATAAAGTGAATCTAAGTTATTAAAAGACATCGCTAAAATACTCCTTTGTTTTGACAATCCCACTCACAAGTTTATCAATATCCTCTTCTGAATTATAGAGGTAAAAACTTGCTCTAGCAGTCGCAGAAACATTTAGCCATTTCATTAATGGTTGGGCACAGTGATGTCCAGCTCGTACTGCAATTCCTTCTGCATCTAGTACAGTTGCTACATCATGTGGATGAACATCCTCAATGTTAAAAGTGATAACACCTGCACGATTCTTCGCATCTTTAGGACCATAAATCGATAAGCCCTTAACAGTGGACATTTTCTCCATAGCATACGCTGCTAATTTATGTTCATGTTCTGTGATATTATCTAAGCCAATTTCCTCCAGAAAATCAATTGCAGCACCTAAACCGATTGCTCCAGCAATGATTGGTGTTCCTGCTTCAAACTTCCATGGAAGCTCTTTCCAAGTAGACTCATATAAACCAACAAAATCTATCATTTCGCCACCAAATTCAATTGGCTCCATGTTTTCAAGTAAATGTTTCTTTCCATATAGTACCCCTATACCAGTAGGACCACACATTTTATGTCCAGAGAATGCAAGAAAATCACAATCTAAATCTTGAACATCAATTTTAATATGTGGTGCTCCTTGAGCAGCATCTACAACCATAACAGCACCATTTTTATGGGCAATAGCAGCTATTTCCTTAATAGGATTTATAACTCCTAATACATTAGAAACATAAGTTACAGCAACTAGTTTAGTCTGAGATGTAACAGTTTTTTCAACATCAGCTAATGAGATAGTACCATCCTCTTGCAATGGTAGATATTTCAATGTTGCACCTGTTTTTTTAGCAACTTGTTGCCAAGGTATAATATTACTATGGTGTTCCATAGGGGAGATGACAATCTCATCTCCTTCTTTTACTTGTTCCATTGCATAACTTTGAGCCACTGTATTAAGTGCAGTAGTTGTTCCTCTTGTAAAAACGATTTCCTCAATAGAATTGGCAGAAATGAATTTTCTCACCTTTTCTCTTGCGCCCTCATATGCGTCAGTGGCTTTCGTGCCAAGAGTATGAACACCACGATGTACATTGGAATTATATCCTTTATAGTACGATTCTAGTGTCTCAATAACCTGTATAGGTTTTTGAGATGTAGCAGCACTATCTAGATATACCAATGGATGGCCATTGACTTCTTGATCTAAGATTGGAAAGTAAGAACGAATCTGTTTACTATCCATTATCTTACTTTCCTTTCAATTACCTCAACAAGTTGTTTTTTAACTCCTTCAATTGGCAATTGTTCCACTACAGGAGCTAAGAAACCATGAACAACTAATCTTTCAGCTTCTTTCTGTGGAATACCACGGCTCATTAGATAGTATAATTGTAGAGGATCTACTCTACCAACAGAAGCAGCATGTCCTGCTGTTACATCATCTTCATCAATCAATAGAATTGGGTTTGCATCTCCACGTGCTTTTTCACTTAACATTAATACACGAGATTCTTGCTCTGCATTTGCTTTTGTTGCACCATGTTCGATTTTTCCGATTCCATTAAAAATAGAAGAAGCACTATCTTTCATAACTCCATGTTTTAAAATGTAACCTTCTGAGCTTTTCCCAAAATGGACAACTTTAGTTGTGAAGTTTTGCTTTTGATCACCAGTACCTACCACAACAGACTTCGTATCGCCATATGAACCATCGCCTACAAGATTAGTTGTGTTATCAGAAATCGTATTTCCATCGTTCATAAATCCTAATGCCCATTCAATTCTTGCGTCACGACCTGCAACTCCACGACGGTTTACATATGTTGTAATTCCATGAGCAAGATTATCCACTGCACCATATTGAACTTTTGCACCGTTATTTGCGATTACTTCTGTTACGATGTTGAAAACAGCATGTTCTGGGTCTACAGTTGAAATATAGTTTTCTACATAAACAACAGAACTATTATCTTCTGCAACAACAATTACATGGTTAAATAAATTAGCTTCCTTATCATCATGAAGGAAAATAGATTGAATTGGTTCATCTACTTCTACATTTTTTGGTATATATAAGAATACTCCACCATTTAATAAAGCAGCATGTAATGCTGTTAATTTATGTTCATCCACTTTAACAGCGTCTGTCATAAAGTACTTTTGTAATAAATCACTATATTCTCTAGCAGCTGTAAAAATATCAGTAAAGATAATTCCCTTTTCCTTCACTTCATTAGAAACAGCTAAAAAAGTAGGACGGTTATTTCGTTGAATGTAAAGTGTTTTATTTTTTTCTAAATCAATAAGTGCTTGCACTTCTTCTGGTAATTCACTAACATCATTGAAATCTTCGCTACTTACAATATGCTTTTCAAATTGTGTGAAATTCCAGTTCTTAATATTAGTTTTATCCGGTCTTGGCATTGGAAGTACTTCAGCTTGTTCTAAAGCTTTTAAGCGTAATTCCGTTAACCAAGAAGGTTCATTCATATCTTTCGAAAAAGAAGAAAGATATTCTTGATCGAATGGTAATTTAATTTCCGTTGTCATGATACACCCTCCTAACGATTACGCTTCTTGCCCAACAGTTTCGTCTTCAATACCTAATTCTTTTTTAATCCAGTCATAACCTTCTGCCTCTAAACGTTGTGCAAGTTCTGGACCACCAGATTTTACAATACGTCCTTGCATCATAATATGCACGAAGTCAGGAGTAATGTAATTTAATAATCTTTGGTAATGAGTAATAATTAGGCAACCAAATTCGTCTTTACGCTCTTCACGCATTTTATTGATACCTTTAGATACTACTTTTAAAGCATCAATATCTAAACCAGAATCGATTTCGTCAAGAATCGCAATTTTTGGATTCAACATCATTAATTGAAGAATTTCATTACGTTTTTTCTCTCCACCTGAGAATCCTTCGTTTAAATAACGTTGTGCCATATCTGGATCCATTTCTAGATACTCCATGTTTTCATCCATTTTGCGAATGAATTTCATTAAGGAGATTTCATTACCTTCTCCTAATTTACTGTTTAAAGCAGAACGTAAGAAATCTGCGTTAGTTACTCCGCTAATTTCACTTGGATATTGCATTGCTAAAAACAGACCAGCACGTGCACGTTCATCTACTTCCATTTCTAATACATCTTCTTCATCAATAACTACACTACCACTAGTTACTTCATATTTTGGATGACCCATAATAGCAGAAGATAAAGTAGATTTACCAGTACCATTAGGTCCCATTACAGCGTGGATTTCTCCACCTTTTATTTCAAGGTTAAGCCCTTTAATAATTTCTTTTTCTTCGATAGAAACATGTAAATCATTAATAACTAACTTAGGTTGACTCATATTATATACCTCCATAGTGAAAGAAGTTGTTCACAAAATTGTCGAAACTTCATTATCATTTTATTATCATTCTTATCTTATAACAAATAAAATCTGATATCAACCTATTGAATTTTCTTAAACGGATAATTCAATTGTTGAAACCTGGTTAATTACCTTTTATATTAACACATTATTCAGACATACTTCTCTTTTCCTTATTATATAGTAAAAACTTGAAATGATAAAATATACGCTAACTAAAGATGCTCCATAAAAAGGGCCGGAAGCATCCGGCCCTTACTTTTCTATTTTATTGTTGAATGGAAGATAGCTCTGTTAAACATTCATTTACAAGTGTAACAGCCTGACTCATGACTGCTCCACCGCCTATTGCCGAAGCTACACCTACTGTTTCCATTATCTCTTGTTCTGTTGCACCTTGATCAAGACATCCCTTCATATGATAAATAATGCAATATTCATCTTGTGAATAAAGGCTAATTCCTAAAGCAATTAACTGTTTTTGCTTTTGTGTAAGATTACCTTCTTGAAAGCATGCTTCTGTATAAGCATTGAATTGTTGAACTATCTCAGGCATTTTTTGTGTAAAACTGCCTATACCTTCCTTATAATGATTCAGTGCATTATTAATACTGCCACTTGTATGCATATCCATGCTACTTCCTCCTTTAAAATAATTCCACATTAGTATCGTTATCTAAGCACCTTTTTATGCTTTAGTACATGTTGGAAGTAAGGAAGATATGCTGTAATTTCTCTATTAAAAAAAGGGCCAACCCCACTATAAGATTCCACTTGTAGTCTCAAATAGACACTACTTACGGAAAACAGTGAGATTAGCCCTTTATATTTCTATTATTCAGTAACAGGTACTACTGCACCTTCATATTTTTTGTTGATAAAATCTTGGATTTCTTGAGAATGAAGTACTTCTACTAAAGTTTTGATTGCTTCTTTATTTTCGTCTCCTTTTCTTACTGCAATAATATTTGCGTAAGGAGATTCACCGCCTTCAATTTCAATAGAATCTTCTACAGGATTTAAACCAGCATCTAACGCATAGTTTGCATTAATAACAACAGCGTCTCCTTCATTATTATTGAAAATTTGAGGTAATAATGCTGGCTCATAATCAGCTTTAAATTTAATATTTTTAGCATTTTCTACAATATCATCTACTGTTGCAGCTGTTTTTTCAATACCATCTTTTAACTTAATTAATCCACCTTTTTCTAATAGAGAAAGTACACGTCCATGCTCAGCTACAGAGTTTGAAAAGATTACAGTTGCTCCATCAGGAAGTTCACTTAGGCTTTTATACTTTTTAGAAAAAACAGCCATTGGCTCAATATGAATTCCACCAGCACTTACGAAATCATATCCATTATCTTTAATTTGTTGCTCTAAGTAAGGAATATGTTGAAAATAGTTTGCATCTAATTCTTTAGATTCTAATGCTTTATTAGGTAATACATAGTCTTGGAAAGTTACTATTTCTAAATCAATTCCTTTTTCTTTTAGAATTGGTTTTGCTTTTTCCAAAATTTCTGCATGTGGTACATTAGATGCACCAACAACTAATTTAGTAGCTTTTGAATCTGATGATCCATTGTCCTTTGACTCCTCTGAAGAACCACAAGCGGCAAGAACAAAAACAAAAGTAAATGCAATTAATAATGACAATAATTTTTTCATTTTGATTTCTCCTTATCTTTTATCTAGTTTTTTTGTTATATAATCTCCAATAAATTGGATAATAAAAACGATGATTAGAATAATGACTGTTGCTACTAATGTTACGTCTCCTTGGCCACGCTGGAATCCTTGTAAGTAAGCTAAGTTACCAAGACCACCCGCACCAATGACACCGGCCATTGCTGTAGAACCAACTAGAGCAATAGTAGTTACCGTAATACCTGAAACGAGTGCAGGCATAGATTCTGGTAGAAGTACTTTGAAAATAATAGTAATAGGGGTGGCTCCCATTGATTTTGCTGCCTCAATAACTCCTTTATCCACTTCTCTAAGGCCAATTTCTACTAACCTTGCATAGAAAGGAGCTGCTCCTATAATAAGAGCTGGTAATGCAGCTTTTGGACCAATCATTGATCCAACTAATATAATAGTTAACGGAATTAATAGAACTAACAATATAATAAAAGGAATAGATCTAAATATATTAACAATAGCACTAAGAATTTTATTTATTACGACATTACTCCACATATTTCCCTTTTCTGTTAAAAACAACAGAATACCTAAAATAATTCCGAGTAAAAAGGTAAATATAATCGAGAATCCGGTCATAAAAAGGGTCTCAACTGTGGCTTGCCACATCATTTCCCAATCCACATTTGGTAGAAACTTCTCTATCATGCTTCAATCACCTCCACGCTTATGTCCTGCGAATGAAGATATTGAATAGCTAATTCAATTTCATCTTTTTCTCCATCTAAATGAATATATAATGTTCCATATGATCCATTCTGTGTAGGAGATATTTTTCCTTGGATAATATTGACGGAAATCTCAAACTTACGAATGAGATTAGTAATAATTGGTTGTTCTGCACTTTCACCAACAAAACCGAGCATTACTACTTTTCCAGTTGAATATTGTGCTACTATTTGTTCAATCGTATCCTTTGTTTCATCTTTCTCAATTACCTGCTGTACAAAACGCTTCGTAATTTCTTTTTTCGGCTTTTTAAATACCTCGATTACTGGACCAGTTTCCACCACTTTTCCCGCTTCCATAACAGCAACGCGGTGACAAATTTTCCGAATAACATGCATTTCATGGGTGATAAGTACAATGGTTAAACCTAGTCGTTTATTAATATCTACTAATAAATCTAGGATAGAATCAGTAGTTTGTGGATCAAGTGCAGAGGTAGCCTCATCACATAAAAGAACTTTAGGATCGCTTGCAAGTGCTCTAGCAATTCCGACACGTTGCTTCTGACCTCCACTTAATTGGGAAGGGTATGCATCTTCTCTTCCTTCCAAACCAACAAGCTTAATTAATTCTAGTACTTTCTTTTCTCTTGCTTCTTTCTTTATTCCTATTATTTCTAATGGGAAACTAATATTTTCTTTTACAGTTCTAGACCACAAAAGATTGAAATGTTGAAAGATCATGCTGATTTCTTGTCTAGCTTTTCGTAGTTCTTTCCCCTTTATACTGGAGACTTTATACCCTGCTACAGAAACTTCTCCTG
>DATMFU010000283.1:0-2072 GCA_035556015.1 Niallia sp.
ATAGAAAACAAGGTATAGGAGTGATAGAATGCTTGTTGAGAATGAACAATTGGTAATAAAGTCTTTACAGGAATGTATGATAGCATGTAATCATTGTATGAATGAATGTCTAGCAGAGGAAGATGTAGACATGATGTTAGATTGTATTTATTTAGATAGGGAATGTGTAGAGTTTTGTGGGTATCTTGAACAATCAATCATGAGAAAATCATCCTATTCTAAGGATCTAGCTAAGTTATGTATATCTGTTTGTGAAGCATGTGCAGAAGAATGTAAGAAACATCAACATAAACATTGTCAATATTGTGCTGAAGTCTGTATAGATTGTATAGAGAAATGTAAAACATATTTAGAAATATAAGGTTAAGAGGGTGTGACATAAGCGTCTTTTCTTATGTTGCACCCTCTATCTAGCTAATTATTATTAATTCATCGAGTTCTTCTACCTTAAAAGTTGGCCCAGGATTTAAATAACTGTGGTTTCCTCTTTTAACTCCTAAGAGAATTTTCCCCTGATTCAATAATATGGTACCAATTGTTAAAAAATCCCCCATTTCCATTTGCATATCTTTCCACGGGATAAATCGTAATTTTTTATCCCTTAAATGATTTAGTAGTTCCAGAAAAGCAACCATAGTATCCTGAGAATTAAGACTACTATGCATGACAAAACTAGTTAAACTATTTGTTTGAATGATTTCATCTGCTCCAGCCCTTCTTGCATTTGAGACTTGTTCATCTGTTAATATTTCTATAATACATGGAACATTTGGATTTAACCCTTTAATAGCTAGAAGGCTTACAATGGAGTGCATATCAGCTTGGAGTTCGTCTTTCCCCTGATCTGCTGTAATTATAACTTTACTAGCAGTTGAAATATTAGCCTTTAATAAAACTTCATCTAAGTTTGGATTTCCCTTTACAAAATGAATAGCTTCTGGAATTGGATTATGTGTTAAAGAATTATCAATTAAAGTAATGGGACAAAGTTCTTTATCCATGCCTATAGAATGAATAATGGTTCTAGAGCGTTCATTCCAACCAATAATAACAACATGATTTTGTCCTTTGAAAGTAGATTTACCTTCTAAATAAGCATTTTGCTTAGAAACGGCAGCAGTTGCTAAAGTAACTAAGTAGGTGGAAAGAAAACCAACTCCTGTTAATATGAGTAAAATTCCAGCGATTCTACCTAATAAAGTAGTAGGAGCATAATCTCCATATCCGACTGTTGATGTTGTTATGATAGCCCACCAAATACCTTCAAATAAGGTTGGGAATTGTTCAGGTTCTATTATTGTAATCGTTAACCCAAATAATGCAATAATCGATAAGGAAATGGTCAGTACTCTAATACTTAAAGGTAAGCGTAAAAATCTAGAAAGGAAAGAGTTAGGCAAAATAAACACCTCGTAATGTTTGTCTATCTTGCATTATAGACAAATAAAAAAACTTTCATAATAGATGAAAGTTTTAGTTATGTTTTCTTAAGAAAAAATTGAAGAAAGACAATCCTCATAAGATCTTATAATAGTCTGCAATTATTTTCTGTTCTTCTCTTGATTCCAAATGCTCACTTAAATTAGAGAGCATACCTTTAATAATTGGAATTCTTGGTTCTGGTGAATTAATTTCCTCTGTTAATATATCCAAACTTATTTCCAACTCTTCCTTATTTGATGAAGTCTCCATTTTTTTACGAATGGAATGAAGTGTATCTAAAATAACTTGAATATTATTTTCCATAAAATTAATTTTAGGTTTTCTAATTAATTGATTAAGAAAATTGTCTGAAACAAGGGGGTCTTCATCGGTTTCCTTTAAGTCGAAAAAGATAGAATCAAGTCTTTTAAGTAAATAATTTGATAATTTTGGTATTGGAATAGAAATTTGGTTAATTAATAATGTCTTTAAATAAGATTGGATAAACCCATCCTGTAGAATGAGCAAGTCAAGAAGGTATTTTTTACTTGCCTCTCCGTATATATCATAGATTCTTTTTAAAGTATTTTGCTGAATGGTAGCTTGCATTTGTAGCAATAACTCTTTAATGGAATCATTTAAGGGTATAG
>DATMFU010000284.1:0-9421 GCA_035556015.1 Niallia sp.
TTGCAAAATTATAGACGCGTACCTCTTCTGTAAAAAATTCAGAAAACAGTTGTCCCCATCCAGCCATCGGCTTCTCGAAGTTTGGACAGTTAGCCATGGTAGAATCCCCAGCTAAAAAGACGTTAATTCGTTTAGATGTTGCGTTATTTACCATACTATTTGCTCTCTCCCCAAAATTTATTTGCTAATTTGATTGCTAATTCATCATCGGACAAAGGATTACGATGGGTATTTTCTAAATAAATATGTTTTTCTGTTTCTGGCATTAAAAATTCCTTATTCCATAGAAAGAAATCTGGACTGTCTCCATTCATTCTTATGAATTTCCTCGTTGCATCAAGTGAATAGATAGTGCTATCAATATTCGTGAGCCAATCTCCTCGATAAAAATTTTCCCATTTGCCATGTTCTGCAGTTTTCAATGCCTGTTTACCAGTTTGATAGAATTGAATCGATTTATATAGCCAAACAAAAGACAGAGGATTATCTCCATTTTGATAACAAAAGTATGCTTCACATAATGCGATAAACCCTTTGCAGCCAGATACATGTAACTCGACATGCAGTACAAATTGATCATAAAAAATCTTCGCGTCATGTTCTGGAAGCTTTTTTACTATATCTTTACACTCACCAAGTAACTTTTCCCAGTCTACAACTGCCTTTTCACACGTAGTTTTAAACCAACCTACTTGTTCTGTAAAACGATTATGTTCCGTTGCCCAAAAAAGCTTCGGTTCTGGCTCCTCTCCCTTTCCTTGTAACCAGTGACTAAGTATACGCCTTGCAGGATGATGATAAAATTCTTCGCCTGCTTTATCATCTTTATGAGATCCATAGGGAATAGTACAGTGAAAATATTGTTCATAAGCTTGAGCAATTTCTTTCGTATTAGTGCTATATAATCTATTAACAAAATCTAGAAAATGCTCTTGAATATTCACATATCCATTAGACCAAATTTCTTTAACAAGGTCTAATGGATAAAGATGTGGACGGATATTTCCACTATTAAGAAGAAGATAAGAGACAGCTCCATTATTCACCACTTTTTCTAACTGATCTTTTATCAATTCAGGTGGAGACGGAAACATTGTTAAATGATTAGATGCTTGGAGGTCATGGAAGGTTATATGATAATACACCCCTTGTTCACTTGAACTATTAGAACTTGGCATCGAACTGATACGAAGGTTCTCGTTCCCTTGTCTTCTAGATACCATTTTGCCGTACCCATTATCAGCCCATATTTTAATAATTCCATCAGGTATATCGATAAAACCTGCTTTATACAATTCAGCTATCTCACCATATAAAGCGATAGAGCAGACCTGATTTTCCACCGATTCACATACAAGCTCATATTGCCGTCTCACTACTTTCGTAATCATTTCCCCACGCTTTTGTGGCGTATCAAATTCAGGATCATACTGCCAAAACGGTGCATCTCCTTGCCCTCTAAACGAAAGAACCCATATTACTTTTTGGTCTTTTTGTTCTTCAATAGCTTGTTTCCATAATGATTCAAATAGCAATGGATGTTCTTTATAACTTGGCCTTTTCCCTGGAAATGCCCTAAGAAACATTTCAGCACCTAAAGGCTCTGCATGATGATGCGTTACCCAAAGCCCCATCTCGGAAGCAAGTTTCAAATGAATTCCATCTTTAGGGAGATCTGTACCTGGTATTACCATGTTACCACCACATCTTAATAAAGCTTCAAAGACTGGATACCAAACATCTTTCGTTGGTGGGTATGCATCCTTCCATCCGATAAGACAAACTTCGTCATTAACAAACCACCCACGATATTTCACTTTCTTTATTGGCGAATCAAAATCTTTTATCGGTATTTGTATGCTGTCTTTTTGTTTGATTGGAATGTCTGCCCAAAGCCAGAAAGGATCTACTTCTAAATAGTGATGACTATAATGCAATAGTCCATAAATGATTCCTAAGTCATCATATCCAATAATATGAAGAGCATATTTATCATCGTTTTTTACAAAACGAAAACTATACGCTTCTGGTTTTAGGGAACATTCCTCTTCCTTTTCTGCATATTTAATAACAATCTGTGCTTCTTTTGCAACAAAAGTACGAATGTCAGGAAATACACCAAAGACTTTATAATGATCTCTTTTCACCATCTTTATGACATGCTCTACTGCTGTTGATTTATGTTCTGGCACAGAAATAATGGTATTCTTTGTGATAACTACAAAGGAAGAATCCACTTGTATTTCCCTCCTATCTTTTGATTCATTTCCACTTAAAAAAGAACCTATGAAAACAATTATTCACAGGTTCTCCATGTTCTTCTCTCATTGATCTCTTTTGAGTAATTGTGCTAAGAATGCAAGTGCAAGTCCTTGACCCCAACCTTGCAATCGTTTATTTGGAACCTGTTTGTAGCCCTCTGCATCATGCATAATAGCAGTTCCTGCCGATACTCCTAATACAGACCCGTCTTCTCTTATTTTACTTAAAATTCCATCTATCGCTTTCTGAATCTGTAGATTATATAGTTTCCCTCTTGTGATTAGCGCAGCTGCAATCCCAGCTGATCCAGAGGTTTCTAAATAAGAGGTTGGATCATCTAGAATCGTATGCCATAACCCATCCTCTGATTGTAATCGCACTAATGCACTTAACTGATCACGTAAGGAGCAATCAATAATCATATAAGATGGATGTTGCACTTCTACCAATTCCAGTGCTCTTGACATCGTGTAGGCTGCCCAGCTATTCCCTCTAGCCCAGTAGATGCCTGATAGATGATGTTTTTCTTTATTGTCCCATCCATGATAATAAAGATTGGTTATGTCATCTTGAAGAAACTTTTCATGGCCATGGTATTGCTTTAATCCAAAATTAAAGTAATCTTCTCGATTCAATAGATGCCCAATTCGGAGTAGGAAATAACCTGCCATAAACATCGTATCTACCCATGCCTGTTCTGGAAATTGATATTTCACCCCATTCACGGTATGTTGAAGAACATCATCATCAAAACGCTCCGCTTCATAAAGCAAGAAGTCAGCCATTTGAGTCGCATGCTCGATATATTTCTCATCGTTCGTAGCCTTATACAATGTAAGCAAAATATGACCAACAGAAGCAGCATTAACCGTTATTTTAGGAAGCCCGTCTTCTAACTCTGCATCTACCCAATCCTTTATATATTGAAGATAGCGTTCTTCACCTGTAGCTTCATAAGCCTCTGCAACACCATACATAGCTACTCCACCTGGCCAATCCCAGTCAAAATCCATTTTAAAGGTTCTCTCTACCACGTTATCTATTACTTCTACTATTTTATTTTTTTCGACTACTAATTGTGGCATGTCCATCCTCCTCACGTATTTCTTAACACTTTTTCTCCATTAAGCTTCAATAATTCTTCTATTTTTATTGGTTTATTTTCTTTTACAGAACGCCAAACCCCTTCTCCAACTGCGATAGAATAAGCTCCTTGCTCTGCACCTGCTAAAATTGGATATGGTCGTTTCTTATCAACACCTAAAAATAGATCTTCCAACAACACAGGGTCTCCTCCTCCATGTCCTCCTCCTGTTTTTAGTACATGAATGGTTTCCTTCGCTCCATTAAAAAGAGGATAAAATTCAATCGTTTGTTCCGGAATAGGAAAAGGTATTCTACTTGGTTCATGAAATTCAGTTGTTTCAATTCTTCCTTTTGTACCGTTTATCGCTAGACGGTATCCTTCATACGGAAGAGAAAAATTGACGGAATAACTTAAGAAAGCTCCTTTATCAAACTTAACCGTTGCAACATAGGTATCTTCAATATTAATTTCATGATCAAAAATACATGCATCTGGACGATATTGTGAATAATTAGCCGCTGACTTTTCCACACTATCTGCCCGAATATGATCATCTTTTATTTTTAAATTGTCTCTACGATTCGACCATCGCATATAATAGGAACATTCTACTTTTTCGTCACATGTACTGCAGTAGCGATTATCGGTGGAACTTGGATTATATTCGCCATCTTTTCCAAAGTAGTTTAAGCCACCATAAGCAAAAACTTCGATTGGTTGCTGATCAATCCACCAATTCACTAAATCAAAATGATGGGTGGACTTATGAATGGATAACCCACCTGAAAATTCCCTTTTGCGATTCCAGCGTTTAAAATAACTAGCTCCATGATATGTATCAATATACCAATTAAGATCAACTGACGTGACTCTGCCAATTTTCCCTTCTAAGATTAACTCTTTGATTTTACGGTGATATGGGTTGTAACGATAATTGAAGGCAACAATTACCTTGCCCATACTATGCTTTTCAGCTTCCATTACTTTTAATGCATCTTCTGAATTTGTAACCATTGGCTTCTCTGTAATAACAGTTAAATTATTTTTTAAGCCTTGTAAAATATAATCAATATGGGTATCATCTCTGCTTGTGACAATGACTGTATCTGGTTTCGTTTCCTCTATCATCTTTTGGAACTCATGTGGCTGATAAGATGGTACAGTTCTTAATGGTGCAAAGGTATCTTTACAAATTTCAATTCTCCTAGGATCCTTGTCTAGCACTCCTACTATTTGGTTTGTTTCTGAGAATTGTTGGAGAATGGATTCAATAAACATTCCTAATGCTCTATTACTTAAACCGCAGACTACAATTTTATTCATCCTATCTATCCCTTCCTATACAACTTTTTCTCTTTCGAAACAGGAGTGATTCTTTTTCCACTTCATTATATGAAAACGCTTTTATTTTATATATGCAAAATTCCGGTATTTTTTATTAAAAATCAGTGTTTTTTCAAAAAAGCGTTTTAAAAGAATGAATTGTTTTATGACAGTAGGAAAAGGGAAGTTTATCTATAAGTTTAAGAACTTCTTATTTTTTAAGAAGCTTGCAGCTTTCCCTATTCCAATTCGCTCATGTATAATGAATTTGAGCGAATTTATTGCAAATTAAAAAAGGAGACTTGTTTATGACAAAATATACTGGCTATATCGGTACATACACAAAAAAAGAGAGTAAAGGTATTTATTCTTTTGTATTAGATACAGAAGAAAAAAAAATCTCCTCAGTAGAATTGGCTGCTGAACTTGAGAACCCAACTTATGTAACTGTCTCTAAGGATAATAAAAACCTTTTTGCAGTTGGTAAACAAGGTGAGCTAGGTGGAGTAGCTTCTTACTCTATTGATGCTAATACTGGTAGTCTTCAATTACTTAATACGCAGCTTTCAGAAGGTCCTTCTCCATGTCATGTTAGTGTGGATGCAGAAAAGAAAGTAGTACTTACAGGAAATTATCATAAAGGTACTGCAGAGTCTTTCCTTGTTAATTCAGAAGATGGCTCTCTACAACCAAATGTTTCTATTATTCAACATACTGGGACAGGCCCTAATACTGCTCGTCAAGAAAAGCCACATATGCATTTTTCTGGATTTACTCCAAATGATCAATATGCAGTTTCTGTGGATTTAGGAACAGATAGAGTGGACACCTATAAATTAACTGATGGAAAACTAGAAGAAGTTAGCAGTTTATCCGTTAAGCCAGGTAGTGGTCCAAGACATATTACTTTCCATCCAAATGGAAAATTCGCTTATGTTATGACAGAACTAAGCAATGAAGTAATTGTATTGTCATTTGATTCTGAAACTGGATCATTCCAAGAATTACAATACATCTCTACATTACCAATTGATTTCACAGAAAATAGCCAAGGAAGTGCTATTCATTTATCTTCTGATGGCAAATTTGTGTATGCTGGTAACCGAGGTCATAATACAATCGCTATTTTTAATGTTAATGAAGAAACAGGTCAGCTTACTTTCATTGAACATACTTCTACAGAAGGAAATTGGCCAAGAGATTTCGTTTTAGATCCAACAGAACAATTCATTGTTGCTTCTAACGAACAATCAGATACTCTTACATTATTTGAAAGAGACACTGTTACAGGCAAATTAACTTTATTGCAATCTGAAATTCCTGCTCCAGAACCAGTTTGTGTGAAATTCTTAAATTACTAAAATATAAAAGGAGAAGATCATTTGGTCTTCTCCTTTCTCTATTAAGCTAAGTATGCTTCTTGTACTTGTTTATTCGTTATTAACTCTTCTCCTGTACCCTCTAATACAATACCGCCTGTTTGAATGACATAACCCCGATTAGCAATTTGCAAAGCTTGAAAGGCATTTTGCTCTACTAAAAGAATCGTAATTCCTTCCTTATTTAGCTCTTTTATTATTTCAAATATTTGTTCTACAATAATAGGAGCAAGGCCCATAGAAGGTTCATCTAGCATGAGTACTTCTGGCTGCATCATTAACGCACGACCAATTGCTAACATTTGCTGTTCGCCGCCACTCATGGTCCCTCCTTTTTGTTCCATTCTTTCTTTTAACTTAGGAAAATAATCAAATACCTTTTTCATTCTTTGCTCTATGACATGTTTATCCTTTACTGCAAATGCACCAATTAATAGATTCTCCTTTACACTAAGCTTAGGAAAAATTCTTCTTCCCTCTGGTACTTGTGAAATGCCAAGAATGGCTGTTTTATGTGCGGCAATATTAGTAATATCTTTATCTTTGTAAATAATATTCCCCTTTTTTACAGGTACTTGCCCACTAATAGATTTCAGGGTAGTTGATTTTCCCGCCCCATTACTTCCTATTAAAGTAACAATCTCCCCTTTATCAACATGCAAGTTTATTCCTTTTAATGCCTGTATACCTCCATAAGCTGCTTCAATCTCTTTTAACTCTAGTATTTTCTCCATGCTGCTACCTCCCTTACCCAAGCGATACAGCGCCTTTTCCTAAATATGCTTCAATTACTTTAGGATTGGAACGAATATCTTCAGGACCACCTTCAGCAATTTTTTCACCATGATCTAATACGATAATATGTTTGGAAATTTCCATTACTAATTTCATATCATGTTCAATTAGAATAATAGTCAAATCATATTTTTCACACATATCTTTAATTAAATCTGTTAATAATTTCGTTTCCTTCGGATTCATCCCTGCGGCAGGTTCATCTAATAATAAAATACTTGGTCTTGTTGCTAAAGCACGGGCTATTTCCAATCTTCGTTGCGCACCATATGATAAATTACTTGCTTTCTCATTTAAGAATTCACTAAGTCCAACATATTCTAATAGTCTATATGCTTCTTTCATCGCCTTTTCTTCTTCGCGCTTTGATTTTGGTAATTGCAGAAGTGTTCCTATTAAGCTACCTCTTAAATGGTTATGCATTCCAACCATCACATTCTCTAATACCGTAACTTCATTAAATAATCGGATATTCTGAAAGGTTCTAGATATCCCTCTTTTTGCAACAGCATGTGGCTTCAATCCTCCAATTGGTTCGCCTCCTAAAAGGATATCTCCAGAAGTAGGTTTATACACACCTGTTATCATATTGAAAAAAGTTGTTTTTCCAGCTCCATTTGGTCCTATAACGGCTGTAATAGAATTCTTTTCAACAGACATATCGATATTAGAATTAGCTACAAGTCCACCAAATGATTTGGTTAATCCCTTCACTTCCAATACATTCATTTGATGCTCCTCCTTTATGCGCATTATTCATGTATTCACTGCTTTTCGGCAATACTTTCTTTTAATTTTTTGGCATTAAATTGCTTATTCTTTGCAGGTATAAGTCCTTGTGGTCGATACAATGTCATAATAATTAAAAGGGCACCGAATATTAATCTTTGCATTTTTGCTGGAGATAACGCATCTGGAATCGTTGTCACTTGACTTAACCACCCAGTCAATTCAGTTAGAACTTGTAAATTTAATATGGTTACTACTGCTGCACCTAAAATGACGCCTGGTACACTACCCATCCCTCCCAAAATAACCATTACTAGAATAGTAGTGGATTCTAAGTAGGTAAAACTCGTTGGGTCAATAAACATTTGTTTAGCAGCAAACACAACTCCCATCATTCCGGAAAAAGAAGCACCAATAGCAAAGGCAGTTAATTTTGTTTTTACTAGTGGAATTCCCATTGCTTGAGCAGCAATTTCATTCTCTCTAACAGCCTTCCATGAACGCCCTAATTTCGTGTGTTCCATTCGGGTAACAGCATAAATCACTATTATAAACATAAGAAGAACAACATAATAAAACTGATTTGGCTGTGACAAGGTAATCCCAAAAATCTCTGGTTGCCGAATACTCGCAAGACCCATCGCACCATTCGTAATATTTACTGGCTTATCTAAGTTATTAAAAACGATACGAATGATTTCTCCAAACCCGAGAGTTACAATTGCCAAGTAATCTCCCTTTACCCTTAATACAGGTATACCAAGGAGTACTCCAAATAACGCTGCAACAAAAAGTCCAATAATAATAAAAATCCAAAAGCTTTTTCCAGACAAAGGGTAACTACCAAATGGCATAAAGTTATTCGCTTGTGCGGAGGCAAAAATCCCGTACGTGTATGCTCCAACAGCAAAGAAGGCTACGAAACCTAAATCTAATAATCCAGCAAGCCCTACAACGATATTTAAGCCTAATGCCATACATACATAAATACCAACCATTGTAGCAACTTCCATATATGCCTGATAGGAATCACCTTGACTAGCTGAAAGCGGGAGTATAACTCCTAAAATCAACAACGCAATAATCCATTTCAGTTTATTTCCTAGATTCATATAATAGAGAATTAACAAAGAAAGTAGTAAAAGTAAAAATGAGATAACAGATTTTTGGGAAGTAGATAGAGCAGTAGTAGTAACCAATACATATACGAAGAAAAGAATTATTTGAGCAACCTTACTAGTTTGTATTGTTTTAATAAACTTTGCCATCATTCCCACCTACACTTTCTCTGCTACGGCTTTGCCAAATAAGCCTTCTGGTTTAAAGATCAAAACGATGATTAATATAGCAAATGCGACGACGTCTTTATACTCTGCTCCCATTACTCCACCAGTAATAACCGATAGATTCGCTGCTGTGAACATTTCTATTAATCCAATCAGCAAACCACCAAACATGGCACCACGGATATTACCAATACCACCTAGTACTGCTGCAGTAAAAGCTTTAAGACCGAGTATAAAACCTATATAAGGATCAATTGTTCCATATTGAACAGCAAATAAAACGCCTGTTGCACCGCCTAGTGCAGATCCTACAAAAAATGTAACAGAGATGACTTTATTCACATTAATAGACATTAAGGAAGCAGTTTCTCGATCTTGTGCGACAGCACGCATCGCCATACCCCATTTTGTTCTATTAACAAAGAAATCTAATCCTACCATTAGGATAACAGCAACAATAATAACCACTAAGAAGGTGCCTTTAAAACTAGCTTCATGAGAACCTAATATAGAACCTATTTTAATTTGATTGGAGAAAATACTTGGTGTATTAAGTATGT
>DATMFU010000285.1:0-3088 GCA_035556015.1 Niallia sp.
AAATATTCATTAATAAATAAAATAGGGCAGCGACTTAAAATCACTGATTCAATAACTAACTATGATACAGTTGCTAAAGAGCATGATGCTTTATTATTTATTGGTGGTTCTATTTTTAGAGAAGAAGATTATCATCATACATTGTATCAAGATCGGATGAAAATGGTTAGGGAATTTAAGTCTAGAGGGAAATCAGTATTTGTTCTTGGAGCAAATTTTGGACCTTATAAGTCAAAAGCCTTTCTCAATGATTATAAAGAGTTCTTTAAACTTTGTGATGATGTTTGTTTTAGAGATTTATATTCATATAAATTATTTGAAAGTATACCACAAGTAAGGTATGCACCGGATATTGTGTTTCAAATGGACATTAATGATTATAAAAATGCTCCAGATAAAAAAAGGGTTGGGTTTTCAATAATAGATGTAAGACATAAACAAGATTTATCGAAATTCCACAATGATTATATTAATAGTACAGTAAAGTCAATTGAAACTTTATTAAGTAAGGGATATGAAAGCTGTTTAATGTCTTTTTGTGATCAAGAGGGTGATTTACAGGTAATCAATGAAATCAAATCTAAACTTTCTTCTGATGCGATAAACAAAGTATTTGTATACGAATATAAAGGGGAATTAAAAGAAGCTATAAATCTTATAGCTTCTTTTAATTTATTTATAGCAGCTAGATTTCATGCAAATATTCTGGCCTTATTACTTGGTATCGGAGTAATGCCGGTCATCTATAGCACAAAAACCACTAATATGCTTGAGGATATTAGTCTTACAGATGTTTTGGTAAACATGGATGAACTTTACCTACAATATGATGAAAATACGCTTAATAGATCATTTAATAATAAAATTAACTTAGAAATGATATCAAATGATGCTAAAAATCAGTTTATAAAACTTAATGAATTTTTAAATTAAAATGAGTATCATTTGTACTGAGAAAGAGGTTTAATCGAATTAATGTTCATCCGATAATGGGAATTAACATTATTATTGAGAGTTTACTGTAAGTAGCTTATGCTTAATACAACCAATTGAGTTTTTAACTAAAAAAACTGTCATAACCGTCTAATTATAGGGAAGTGTTCAAACGGTTACTTTGTGATAGGGTTATGGTGTATTATTTGAAACAAGAGTGCAATTAACAAAGTGTTTTAAGTTTTATTTATTTAACTGTTTTTCAATTTCTTCAGGTGTTCCTAAAGTGATTCTCAGGAGTGTTAAAGTAGTTGTTAATCTTGCTGTAAAAATTTAAGAAAAGAAAATTTTAATGATATTGAAAAAATTCTTTTAATTTAAAGGAGAATTACTGTGGAAGTACTTCCAAGAAAAAACTTTAAAACATTACAATTATTACGTGGTATTGCTGCTCTTGCAGTAGTTTTATTTCATGGACTTGAACATACTAATTTAAAAAATATTTTTAATTATGGATCTGCTGGTGTAGACCTTTTTTTCATAATAAGTGGTTTCATAATTATGTATATTCATTATAGTGATATTGGTAAAAGAAAATCACTAAAATCATTCTTATATAAAAGATTCGTAAGAATTTTCCCAACATACTGGATTGTTACAATAAGTTATATTGCTCTAATCTCAATTTTCGGGCACAATCTGTCTATTGAATATATTCTAAAGTCATTTTTTTTAGTGCCCCAATTGACACAACCAATAATAGGTGTTGCTTGGACACTAGAATTTGAAATATTATTTTATATAGTATTTTGTTTTTTTATACTTCATCGTAAAATAGCTAATTTTTTGTTTTATTCATGGGCAATATTAATAATTTTCTTTTTTATTGGGCCATCAAATAGCTTAGATAATCTATTTTTAAATCGTATTTTAAGTCCTTTAAATTTAGAATTCCTATTTGGATGTGGGATTGCATTACTTGTAATAAAAAATAAAATAAAGAATGTGAAATGGACAATACTATTAGGTATTATAGGCTTAGTTCTTTCAATATGTTTAGATTATTTTAGTATTATGGAAGTACATAGAGTTATAGCTTGGGGGATTCCCTTTACGCTAATTATATTAGGTTTAATCAATCTAGAACAGAGAAGAGAAGTAAATGCACCTAAATTTTTTATATATTTAGGTAATGCATCTTATTCGATTTACCTCACTCATTTAATTACAATATTATTGTTTGAAACTTTACTAGAGAAAATTAATTTTTACGAAAAATATGGCTTTTTAGATATGATACCGATAATTATTTGTATATTTTCCGTATCTTTTGGCTGTATATTTTATTCCTTCATTGAAAGGCCATTACTAAATTTTATGAAATTAAAAGTTATTAATATTAATTCAAAAGATGTTGATATTAGAAAAAAACTAGCTTAACTTTTTGGTGTATTTTATAAATTAAACGTTTCTTAAAGGATGCCCATACCATCCATCAAGTAGTCTATATAACTTTCAAATCAGTCGAACGCAGTCTTATTTCAGTTTATTGAAGGCTAGTATTATCGCCAACGTATTCAATGTAAATTAAATTTTCAGAACCTGTAAGAAATGGATGACCAGTTCAATTAAATAGCATAAAAAGTTAACTTATTTATGTCCAAAATATTGACTTAAATCCAAAAAATTACGATTGTTTTTATTAATTGATAAGTATGAAAGGTAGTTACATGAATGAAAAGTCAGCTTAAAGCAGGTGCAGTATTATCATATTTAGCATTGTTTATTAGTAGTGCTATATCAATAATTTACACTCCAATAATGTTAAAACTTCTTGGTCAATCAGAGTATGGCTTATTTAGTTTAGCTACAGCTGCAGTAAGTTACGTTGGAGTGTTAAATTTTGGATTAGGTAATGCAGTAATTAAATACACTTCAAAGTATAAAGTACTTAAAGATGAATCAGAGATTTCAAATTTATACGGATTATTTTGTATAATGTATGGAATATTGGGAACTCTAGCTTTAGTTTTAGGTGCAATCTTAACATTAAATTCACATTTAATTTTTTCGAATTCACTTAATATAGATGAGATTAATCAACTAAAAATAATAATGGGTATAACAGTAATAAATATATCTTTAGGGATAGGTT
>DATMFU010000286.1:0-18531 GCA_035556015.1 Niallia sp.
CAATGGTTACATTTATTAGGAATTGTACCAGTGATATCTGCATTACGTGAAAAGGCTCTTGCAATCCAGGGAGAAACGATGCAAAGTCTTGAAAGAAAGCTCCCTCATTTAAGTGATCGCGATAGGAAAGTAATAAACAAGCATACTAAAAGTATTATTAACCAAATGTTAAAAGATCCGATACTACAAGCAAAAGAATTGGCATCTTTACCAGAAGCAGAGCAATCATTGATTCTTTTTAAGAAAATTTTTAATCTAGATCAAATAGAAGAATCAAAGAGTAACGAGAGAGAAAAAAGTACTGAAGCATTTGCTCCTGTAATACAGCCCTCTGTCCAAGTATGAATAGGACAGTATAGCTATACAGTGAATGAAAATGATATGATGGAACAGTGTTATAAATGAAAAAATAATCATTTATACGATATTCGTTCTTTTCTGCTCAAAGGGGAACCATATATGCAGGATATATTTATGACTAGGCTTCATGAACTTACCATTATTCTTTATGCATTATCTGTGCTATTATACTTTTTTGATTTTATGCATAATAACCAGAGGGCGAATCGAGCAGCTTTCTGGTTACTTTTATTTGTGTGGACATTGCAATCTTCCTTTCTGATAGCTTATATTTTTCAAATGAAGAGGTTCCCTATCTTAACCATAATGGAAGGGTTATACTTTTACACATGGGTATTAATAACTTCTTCTTTGGTGATAAATAAACTATTAAAAGTAGATTTTATCGTCTTTTTTACAAATGTACTTGGATTTATTATTATGGCAATCCATACATTTGCACCCTCAAGAGGAAATGGCATTATGGATGTAGATCAAGTTGTATCAGAGTTGTTATTCATTCATATAACAGCAGCTATATTAGCGTATGGTTTGTTTACTATCTCCTTTATTTTTTCTCTCCTTTATTGTATACAGTACGATTTATTAAAACGTAAACAATGGGGAAAAAGACTGAGAAGAATAGCTGATTTAACTAGATTAGAGTATATTTCTTATTTGTTGAATATTTTTGGTGTACCATTATTGCTTATTGGGTTAATTCTTGGTGTCCAATGGGGCACCATCCAAAATTCAAGCTTACTTTGGTACGATCCAAAAATTATTAGTTCTTTTATTGTATTAATCATATATAGCACTTATTTGTATTTACGTGTTTCCAATAGACTACGAGGAAGAAACATGGCTATTTTAAACATTATGAGTTTTTTAATTGTATTAATTAATTTCCTATTAATAGGCAATTTTTCTACATTTCATTATTGATATGGATGTATGACATAACAGGTATGCTGGAGGTTGTTTTTATGAGAAAAATTATAGTAGGTTCAAGGAGAAGTAAGTTAGCCATTACCCAAACAAATTGGGTTATTAATCAGTTGAAAAAGCTAGATTCATCTTTTGAGTTTGAAGTAAAAGAGATAGTAACAAAAGGGGATGTAGTTTTAGATGTAACTTTATCTAAAGTTGGGGGTAAAGGATTATTTGTAAAAGAAATTGAGCAAGGCATGCTTGATAAAGAGATTGACATTGCGGTACATAGTATGAAAGATATGCCAGCTATACTTCCTAAAGGCTTAACAATTGGATGTATCCCGAAACGCGAAGATCATCGAGATGCACTAATTAGTAAAAATCATATTCCCTTAAAGGAATTGCATGAAGGTGCTATAATCGGAACGAGCAGTTTAAGAAGAGGAGCACAATTGTTAGCAGTAAGACCTGATTTAGAAATTAAATGGATACGTGGAAATATAGATACACGTTTAAAAAAATTAGAAACTGAAGAATACGACGCTATTATCTTAGCAGCTGCAGGTCTTTCAAGAATGGGATGGGCAAGTGATGTAGTCACAGAATTTTTAGAACCAGAAGTGTGCCTACCTGCTGTTGGACAAGGTGCCTTAGCAATAGAATGTAGAGAAGACGATAAAGAAGTGCTTGAACTTTTGAGTAAATTATCATGTCAAGAAACTACTCGTACTGTTTATGCAGAAAGAGAGTTTCTTCAAAAAATGGATGGAGGGTGTCAAGTTCCGATTGCTGGATATGCAACAACTAGCGATGACGGTCAAGTAAACTTAACCGCTCTAATTATTTCACCAGATGGGAAAAAAGTTTATAAGGAAACCACTCATGGGAAAAATCCAATTGAGGTTGGTGAACAGGCAGCCAATATTTTAACGAATAAAGGGGCTAAGGCTTTAATTGATCGGCTCAAAGAGGAGCATATTATCGATGGATAATCCATTAAGGGGGAAGACAATTCTTGTTCCTCGTTCTAAAAAGCAAGCTATACCTTTAACGGAGAAAATTGAAGAATTAGGTGGTATATCTGTTACTATTCCTTTAATCGAAATGAAAGAGAGAAAGATAGCTGAGCATCAAATAAACAGCCTAGTACAATCTTCAGTAGATTGGCTTGTGTTTACAAGTAGTAATGGTGTTCATGCATTTTTTCGCCAATGGATAGAATTAGATCACCGTTCTTTACCTGTTAAAATAGCTGTAATTGGAAGGAAAACAATGAATACTCTTGCTGCTTATGGATATTCTGCTGACTTTGTTCCAACTCAATTTGTAGCAGAGCAATTTGTTAAGGAATTTAAGCCATTAATAAAAAAGAAGGACCATATTCTATTAATTAAAGGGAATTTGGCTAGGGATTATATAGCAGTAGAGCTAGCTAAGGCTACTAATCATGTGGAAGAAGCTCTTGTTTATGAAACTTATTTCCCACAGGAAAGTGGGAGATTACTTGCCGAAAAGCTTGCTAATAAAGAGTTAGATATTTTGTTTTTTACTAGTTCTTCTACTGTTAATCATTTCATGAAGACTGTTGAGGAACATCAGCTAATAAATGAAATTAGAGACTGTTTAATTGTTAGTATTGGACCTATTACTACACAGACACTAATAAATTATCATTTCCATGTTGATGTAACAGCAAAGCAATACACGGTAGAATGCATGATAAGTGATTTGATAAAATATTTAACAAATAGAAAAGGAGAAACCAATGATGACAGAATTTAAGCGCCACCGTAGATTAAGACAATCAGCTAATATGAGAGCCCTTGTAAGAGAAACATATGTACATATCGAGGACTTAATTTATCCACTATTTATTGTTGAAGGGGTAAATGTAAAAAAGGAAATTTCCTCTATGCCAGGAATTTATAATCTATCCATTGATCAGTTAAAAGAGGAAATGGATGAGATACAAGCTTTAGGGATTAAATCAGTTCTATTATTTGGTATTCCTAATGAAAAAGATGAGTGTGGAACACAAGCGTTTCATGACCATGGTATTGTGCAAGAAGGAATTAGATATATTAAAAAGAATTATCCTGAAATGGTTATTATTGCTGATACTTGTTTATGTGAATATACGGATCACGGCCATTGTGGTGTGATTGAGGAAGGAAAAGTATTAAACGATGAGTCACTTTCTTACCTTGTGAAAACGGCTGTTAGTCAAGCGGAAGCAGGAGCAGATATTATTGCACCATCTAATATGATGGATGGCTTTGTTCAAGCAATAAGAAAAGGATTAGATGAAGCAGGGTTTTTAGATGTACCTATCATGAGTTATGGTGTTAAATATGCTTCTGCTTTCTACGGACCGTTCCGTGAAGCAGCTGACAGTACTCCTCAATTTGGAGATAGAAAGGCATATCAAATGGATCCTGCTAACCGTATAGAAGCATTTAGAGAAGCTGAAAGCGATGTACAAGAAGGAGCAGATTTCTTAATTGTAAAACCAGGTCTCCCATATCTTGATATTGTTCGTGATATGAAAAATGAATTGAATTTACCTATCGTAACTTATAATGTAAGTGGAGAATACAGCATGGTAAAAGCAGCTGCTCAAAATGGATGGATAGATGAAAAACGTATTGTAATGGAAACGATGGTAAGCATGAAAAGAGCAGGAGCAGATTTAATTATTACGTATTTTGCGAAAGATGTAGCACGTTGGCTAAAAGAACAATAAGAAAGTAGGGACAAGCATGCGTTCATATAAAAGATCGGAAGAAGCATATAAGGAAGCGGTAGAGTTAATGCCAGGCGGAGTTAATAGTCCTGTGCGAGCTTTTAAATCAGTGAAAAGAAACCCTGTTTTTATGGATTCAGGGAAGGGGTCAAAAATTTACGACATCGACGGAAATGAATATATTGACTATGTTTTGTCTTGGGGACCACTAATTTTAGGGCATTCTAACGATCAAGTAGTAGAAGCAATAAAAAGAGTGGCGGAGAAAGGGACTAGTTTTGGTACACCTACTTTAATTGAAAATAAATTAGCTACACTAGTTAAAGAAAGAGTGCCAAGTATAGAGATTATACGTATGGTATCTTCCGGTACAGAAGCTACTATGAGTGCAATTCGTCTAGCACGTGGATATACAGGGCGTAATAAAATTCTGAAGTTCGAGGGAAGTTATCATGGACATGGAGATTCCTTGCTTATAAAAGCAGGTTCAGGTGTGGCAACTCTTGGTTTACCAGATAGTCCTGGGGTGCCGGAAGGAGTAGCTAAAAATACGATTACAGTAGCATATAATGATTTAGAAGGTGTTAAATATGCATTTTCTAAGTTTGGTGACGATATTGCTGGAGTCATTGTAGAACCAGTTGCTGGTAACATGGGTGTTGTTCCCCCTAAACCAGGATTCCTCCAAGGCTTACGAGATATTACAACACAATATGGTGCATTATTAATATTTGATGAAGTGATGACAGGCTTCCGTGTAGATTATGGTTGTGCTCAAAGTTATTTTGATATTACTCCAGATTTAACATGTTTAGGGAAAGTAATTGGAGGAGGACTACCAGTTGGTGCATATGGTGGTAAAGCAGAGATTATGAATCAAATAGCTCCAAGTGGTCCTATTTATCAAGCTGGTACTTTATCAGGGAACCCACTTGCAATGACAGCAGGATATGAAACTTTGTCACAATTAACACCTGCTAGTTACCAAGAATTTATTCGCAAAGCAGATAGGTTAGAAGAAGGATTAAAGGCTAGTGCGGAAAAATATAATATTCCATTTACTATAAATCGAGCTGGATCAATGATTGGTTTCTTCTTTACTAATGAAGATGTCAAAGATTATGAAAGTGCAAGAACATCTAACTTAGATTTCTTTACTTCCTTCTATAACACCATGTTAGAACAAGGTGTATTCTTACCACCTTCCCAATTTGAAGGATTGTTTCTATCTACATCTTTATCAGATGATGATATTGACCATACTATTAAGGCAGCAGATTATGCCTTTTCACTATTGAAATAAGATTCAAAAGGATTTTCCTCATAAATCCGTTTCATTTGTATTCGTATTACTGCAATGGAATGGATATAATGGGGTCTATCCTTTTTTTATTAAACGAAAACTTCCTCTATTTGAGAAATGTAAGCAAATATTTATTTACTTATCTTTTCTACGTATTACTTTCCCCCATTTATATTAAAAACAAGAAACTAATCATAAAGTGATAATTCCCTTCATAAATTTGTAAAGACAATAGTGATATATACGTGAAAGGAATGAAGGGAGGAGTCGCTTTGTCTCAAGAAAATTCGTCAACTTTACGCTTTTCATTGGAAGAGTCGGTCTGGTTTCAAAAAGGACAGGAAGTAGCTGAACTACTTTCCATCTCACTTGATCCTAATATAACAATCCAAGAAAATGATCAATATATCTCCATTCAAGGTTCGTTAGAACTTAGTGGGGAGTATAAACGCGACAATGAGGAGGATATAGAAGAGGATGCTTTTAAGGCTCCTAAGTTAATTCATTCTGTGATGGAAAGAGAAGAGGGAGTGTGTGAGTTCTTGCACCATTTTCCCGTGGATATTACGATCCCACTTGCTAGAATAACCAGCATAGATGATATAGAAATAGAGATTGATACATTTGATTATATTTTTCCTGAAAGAAGTTGTTTGAATTTAACAGCAGATTTATCTATTTCTGGATTAGCAGGAGTCCATGAAGATGTAGAACAAGAGGAGCAAGAAGAAGAGTTAGAGGAAGTCGAGTTAGCTTTTAGAAGTCAAACATATGAAGTGGAAGAGGAAGAACCAGCCGTAGAAGAGCCAGTTGAAATTGCAGTTACCCCTATTCCAACGCAAAGTCCATTATCGATAGAAAGAGAAGAAATCGAAGAAAAAGAAGAACTAGAGCCTTTCGTTGATGAGTTATATACTCCATTCGAAGTGGAAGTAAGAAAAGCACCAGATGAAGATGAATGGTCTGCTAATAGTGATACTACCTATTTCTCTGAGGCATTGCGAGAGGATAGGGAAGAAGAAACAGAACAAGAGGAAGAGATAGATCTAGAGCAAAAACTAGAGCCAAAAGAAAAACCTGAACTAAAGGTTTCGTTCTTCCGTAGTGAAGAAGAATTATATACGGCAGAGGAAGTGTTTCAGAAACCTCCTCAAGAGTCTTCTTCATTAGCTAAGACAGAAGAAATACTATTAAAAAATGAAGAAGAGTATGAGGAATCATCGTCTTCACCAAATGAGGAACCAAAAAAGAAAAAAGGTTTGTTTAATAAAACAAAATCACTTACTTTTACTGAGTTTTTTGCTAGAAAAGAAGAAGAAACACATACAAAAGTAAAAGTATGTATTGTACAGCAGGGAGATACATTAGAAAAACTTAGTAACCGTTACAATGTTCATGTTCATAATCTATTAAAAGAGAATAGAATGGAAGCGAATCAGGATATCTATGAAGGTCAGGTGTTGTATATTCCTACAAGTACAACAAATACCGTAGAGAGATAAGAAGTGAGCAGGGAAAAGGGCTTATCCTGCTGCATGGAATATTTTCTGATTATCACGTCAAACTAGAGGAATGATTTTCCGTTTATAGAAAGAGTGGGCGGATATGAATGAGAAAAATATTGTAAAAAAATACACACCTATCTTAAAGTCTTATGCAGTGGAGCCTAATTTTGTTGAAGAGTTTGGAAAGTTAGCCAAAATTTATAGCAATAAAGGGACCTTTGCTTTAAAAAGTATTGATCCTCATAATGGCGCGGATTTTACTAGGCATGTTCGTACATTGTATCAAAAAGGATATAATCGGATTGTTCCTATTTACCCTACAATGGATGGAAGATATGCTGTTCTATATGAAAATAAACTGTATTATTTAATGCCATGGCTTCCAAATGAGGAGAGGGAAAATTATTATAAAAAGCATCAGCAAATGTTTCGTGAACTTGCTAGACTTCACACTTTATCCTCAAAAGAAGTGAGAATTGAAAAAGAAGATCGGGAAGAGCATTATGAAAATACAAAATTAGATTTAGAAAAGGAACAAGAATTCTTAGACGGTTTTATTGAACAGTGTGAAAGTCATGAGTATATGTCTCCTTTTGAACTCATGTTTTGTATGTATTATCATGACATTAGGCAAGCAATTATTTACTCAGAAAAAAAGCTAGAGGAATGGTATGAGGTTACGAAGGATGAGGAAAAAGCCCGAGTATCTATCATTCATGGAAAGATTTCTCCAGAACATTTCCTGTATGATGAACGAGGATATGGCTATTTCACCAATTTTGAACAATCTCGTTATGGATCGGCAAGTCATGATTTATTACCCTTTCTCTCACGTTCTTTAAAAACAACACCAAAGCAAAATGAAGATTGTATTGATTGGTTATATACTTATTTTAATCATAATCCTTTAAAGAACGATGAGATGCTCTTATTTTTGAGTTATTTGGCTCATCCAGGCCCGGTTTTAAAGGTATGTGAAAAATATGTAAAAAGTGAAAAGAAAGAAATAAATGAACGGAAATTTACACAAAAGCTCTTAAGGCAATTTTGGTTATTAAAAAATACAGAATATGTTGTAATGAGAGTGGATGAAATTGAACGACAAAAAAAGGCACAACAAGAAGCAGCAGAACAAGAAGAGACCTAAGATTAAGATATAGGTCTCTTCTCTCTTTTTTAGCAACATTATATTTCTTGATACATATTATAGTGTGAAAATAAAAAGAAGGAATAAAAACAAAAAAATTAGGTTATCCTTATTGACGAGAATACATTTTTTTCGGTAGTATATAGCATATATAAATTAAATTAAATCATTAAGGCAATGACAGGGAGTAGTACAATGTGCGTTGATTTTAAGAGAGGAAATGGATTGCTGAGACATTTCTATTCAACTCATTGGAAGGTAGCCCTCGAGCTTCTTTTGCGAACGGACCAACTTATTAGTGAAAGACGGAGAGTATCCGATATCATCTTTTAAAGAGCCAATACAAATAATTGTATTGGAAAAAAGGTGGTACCGCGAACAAACTCCATTCGTCCTTTTATGACGAATGGAGTTTTTTATTTGCTTAAAAAAGTTTAATGAGGTTCTAAGATAGGAGGAATTAGGATGGAATTGAAAGAAATATCCATGCCAACAAAGTATGACCCAGCGAGTATTGAGAAGGGTCGTTATGAATGGTGGTTAGAAGGAAAGTTTTTTGAGGCGAAGCCAGATGAAGGGAAGCAGCCTTACACAATTGTTATTCCGCCACCAAACGTTACAGGTAAATTGCATTTAGGTCATGCATGGGATACAACACTTCAAGATATTTTAACAAGAATGAAAAGAATGCAGGGCTATGATGTTCTTTGGCTTCCAGGTATGGACCATGCTGGTATTGCTACGCAAGCTAAAGTAGAGGAAAAATTAAGAGGACAAAATATTAGTAGATATGATCTTGGAAGAGAAAAATTCGTCGAAGAAACATGGAAATGGAAAGAAGAGTACGCAAGTCATATTCGTGAACAATGGTCTAAAGTAGGACTTGGTTTAGACTATTCTAGAGAAAGATTCACATTAGATGAAGGACTTTCTAAAGCAGTTCGTGAAGTGTTTGTTTCATTATACAATAAAGGATTAATTTATCGTGGTGAATATATTATTAACTGGGATCCTGCGACTAAAACAGCTTTATCTGATATAGAGGTTATTTATAAAGATGTGCAAGGTGCTTTTTATCATATGAAGTATCCTCTTGCAGATGGATCTGGTTATATTGAAGTTGCGACAACTCGTCCAGAAACAATGCTTGGAGACTCCGGTGTTGCTGTACATCCAAAAGATGAAAGATATCAGCATTTAATTGGTAAAAAGGTTATCCTTCCAATCGTTGGAAGAGAAATTCCGATTGTTGCAGATGAATATGTAGAAATGGATTTTGGATCTGGTGCAGTAAAGATGACTCCAGCTCATGATCCTAATGACTTTGAAGTAGGTAATCGCCATAACTTAGAAAGAATTCTTGTTATGAACGAAGATGGTACGATGAATGAGCGTGCTGGTAAGTATGAAGGTATGGATCGTTTTGAATGTCGTAAACAAATTGTGAAAGATCTTCAAGAAATGGGTGTATTATTTAAAATTGAAGAACATATGCACTCAGTTGGACACTCAGAAAGAAGCGGAGCTGTAGTTGACCCATATTTATCTACACAATGGTTTGTTAAAATGCAACCATTAGCAGATGAGGCAGTTGCTCTTCAAGAAAAAGAAGAAGAAAAAGTAAACTTTATACCAAATCGTTTTGAAAACACTTATATGAGATGGATGGAAAATATTCGTGATTGGTGTATTTCTCGTCAACTTTGGTGGGGACATCGAATTCCAGCTTGGTATCATAAAGAAACAGGCGAGATTTATGTTAATCAAGAAGCCCCAGAAGATATCGAGAATTGGGAACAAGATAAAGATGTATTAGACACATGGTTTAGTTCTGCATTATGGCCATTTTCAACAATGGGCTGGCCAGATAAAGAACAACCAGATTTTAAACGTTATTATCCAACAGCAGCATTAGTAACTGGTTATGATATTATCTTTTTCTGGGTATCACGTATGATTTTCCAAGGTTTAGAATTCACTGGTGAAAGACCATTTAAAGATGTGTTAATACATGGTCTTGTACGTGATGAACAAGGTAGAAAAATGAGTAAGTCATTAGGCAATGGTGTGGATCCAATGGATGTTATCGCAAAATATGGAGCTGATTCATTAAGATACTTCTTATCAACAGGAAGTTCACCTGGTCAAGATTTACGTTTCAGTATGGAAAAAGTAGAATCTACTTGGAACTTTGCGAATAAAATTTGGAATGCATCTCGATTTGCATTAATGAATATGAATGGATTAACTTACGAAGAAATCGATTTAACTGGGGAAAAATCTGTTGCTGATAAATGGATTTTAACTAGATTAAATGAAACGATTGAAACGGTAACTCGTCTATCTGATCGATATGAGTTTGGTGAAGTAGGAAGAGTTCTATACAACTTTATTTGGGATGATTTCTGTGATTGGTATATTGAAATGGCGAAGCTTCCTTTATATGGAGAAGATGAAGCAGCAAAATTAACAACACGTTCTATTTTAGCTTATGTATTAGACAATACAATGCGCTTATTACATCCATTCATGCCATTTATTACAGAAGAAATTTGGCAAAATCTCCCTCACTCTGGTGAATCTATTACAATTGCAGCTTGGCCAGAAGTAAATCCAGAGTTTACAGATAAACAAGCAGCAAATGATATGAAGCTATTGGTTGAAATCATTCGATCTGTACGAAATAGTCGTGCAGAAGTTAACACACCAATGAGTAAAAAAATCAGTATACTTTTAAAAGCAAAAGATGAAGAAGTTAAAGCAACATTAATAGAGAATACTTCCTTTATCGAGCGATTCTGTAATCCTGAAAATTTAACAATTGATACAGAAATTGCTGTTCCAGATAAAGCAATGACTGCAGTTGTAACAGGAGCAGAGATTATTCTTCCTTTAGAAGGACTTATTAATATGGAAGAAGAAATAGCACGCTTATCGAAGGAATTAGATAAATGGAATAAAGAAGTGGAGCGAGTTCAAAAGAAACTTAGTAATGAAGGCTTTGTGAAAAAGGCTCCAGAAAAAGTTATTAATGAAGAACGAGCAAAAGAACAAGATTATTTAGAAAAACGTGCAGCTGTAGAAGCTCGAATTAAAGAATTAAGAGGATAATGAAATAAGGGGAAGGGGTGACTTAATGTAGTAAATGCGGAGTCACCCTTCTCCTATTCAATTTATAGAAAGTGGTGTTAGGATGTTTCATACATATGATCAAGCGTTAAATTGGATTCATTCTCGCTTACGCTTTGGCATGAAACCTGGTTTAACTAGAATGGAAATGATGATGGAGAAGTTGAACCATCCTGAAGATAAAATAAAAACTATTCATATAGGCGGGACTAATGGGAAAGGATCTACAGTAACCTATTTAAGAAATATACTGCAACAAGCTGGACTTACAGTTGGAACATTTACCTCCCCTTATATTGAACAATTCAATGAAAGAATTAGTATTGATGGGATTCCAATTAGTGATGAAGAGCTATTAACGTTAGCAAATAAGTTACTTCCTTTAGTTGAAGAAATGGATCAAATGGATATCGGGGGACCAACAGAATTTGAAATAATAACAGCTATGTCTTTCTATTATTTTGCTTATATGGCTAAGGTTGATGTAGTCATATATGAAGTAGGATTAGGAGGAAGATTGGATTCCACCAATATCATTTCTCCACTGCTTTCCATTATTACTAGTATAGGTTTAGATCATACAGCCATATTAGGTGATACATATCGAGAGATTGCCATAGAGAAAGCTGGAATAATTAAAAGAAATACACCGATTATTGCATCCGTGAAACAACCAGAAGCGAGGGAAGAAATCGTTAATAAAGCACAAGAACAGAAAGCATCACTTTATTTGTTATCGAAGGATTTTAAACTAGAAAATGCAATCTCTAATAGGGAAGGAGAATCTTTTTCCGTATCTACTGCTTTTAATAAATGGGCAGATTTGCAAATCTGTATGTTTGGAAAACATCAAGTGGAAAATGCATCGTTAGCAGTAATCGCAGCATTCTTGTTAAAAGAGGAATTTGAGTGTATTAATGAACAAAGTATTCGAATAGGATTACTGAATGCCAAATGGCCAGGACGTTTTGAAATTATATCAAATAATCCTTTAGTTGTTTTGGATGGTGCACATAATGTAGAAGGTGTACAAGCCTTAACGGATGTTTTATTAAATCGGTACGCAAATAGAAAAAAAAGTATTATCTTTGCAGCCTTAGCAGATAAAAAGACAGATAAAATGATTGAATTATTAGATCAAGTGGCTACTGATATTACATTTGTTACGTTTGATTATCCAAGAGCTGCAGATAGTAAAGCATTATATAATGAAAGTAATCATCCTAATAAAGCGTGTACATCCAATTGGAGTAATGCAATTAAAGAAGGTTATGAATCTACTACTAGTGATAGTATGTTAATTATAACTGGTTCCCTCTATTTTGTATCGGAAGTAAAGAAGTTTTGGGCTAATTACAGTAAATTATAATAATTATTAAAAAATGTAGATTATTAGTCAATAAAAAGGTAGTATATATTTATTAGAGTTAGATGTGTGAATTTTAAGAATATGAGTAAAATGATCGAATTTTTACATTTTATATATGAAAATATCACTAGGTTATAGACTATAACATTAGGGATGATATAAAAATGGGGGAAAGCAATATGGTCAAACCAATTACTAAAAAAATAATATGGGCTGTATGGTTATTGCTTTTCCCTTTAAGTCTATGGGGAACATATCACATGTATCCTCCTCAAATTCAAGGAAGCGAATGGGAGATACTTGGTTTCCTTATATTTATGACAATAGTGGCCAGTATGCCTATGATTATCAATGGGACAGCTGTATTTTTCTTGCAATGGGCAACTGTATCCGTATTTTTAGTGTTTGGGTTATATATAGAATTATTACTTGTACAAATTGCAATACTTGCTGTTTTATATCAAGAGAGAATAGATAAAAAAACTTTATTTCGCATTCCTATGAATTCTATATTGTTTTTAGTAGTTTCTCTTTTAAGTGGGTATTTGTATTTCTATTTAGGTGGAGAATTGGGGATAGATATATTTTCAGATAAAAATACATTTTTATTAGTAGTCGTGTATCTTTTAACCTACTTACTTATAAATATACTGGGTATCTATTTTATCGAACGAGTGATTTATGGGAGAAATACACCTTTTTTTACAAAAGATCTATTATGGGAAGTTCTCACTACAGCATTAAGTTATCCGGTGGGAGTGGCCCTCTATATGCTCTACTTAGATATTGGTCTACTATCGTTACTATTAATTGGAGTGCCTTTTATTTCTTTATCACTTATCTTGAAGTTATATCATTCCAGTCAAACAGTAAATGTTCAATTAAAAAAAATTACAGAAATCGGTCATCAATTATCTCAAAATCTATACGTTGAAGAAACAATAGATTTTTTTGTAGTAAAGTTAAATGAATTATTTAGACCAGATTTTATTTATATCCATCAAATAAATCAAAAGAATGAACTAGAAATGATTTTTCGGGTAGAGCATCAAGAGGAATTACCTGTTATCAAAGAAACAATTAAGGAAAATGAGGGGATTTGCGGTAGAGTATTAACAGCGAAGAAGCCTTTTGTGTTTCATACAGAGCAGGATTGGAAGCATGTTAATAAAGGATATATGCCAGTAAAAATTCAAAGTGTCTTATGTGTGCCACTTATAAAAAATAATAAAGTTATAGGTGTACTTTTACTTGGAAAAATACAAAGGAGAGCATTTGTTCATATTAAATTAATGATTATCGATCTTCTTTGTACTCAGTTTGCCATCGCTTTAGAAAATGCAAAATATTTTGAACGGACCAAGGAAAATAGCGAAAAATGTGCTTTAACTAAGTTGTATAATTATCGTTATTTTGAGCAGTATTTAACAGATTGCTTTGTTCGTTTACAAAATAAAGAGGTTGATAATCTTGCTATCATTATGTTAGATATCGATCATTTTAAAACAGTTAATGATCTTTACGGTCATCAAGCTGGTAATGAAATTCTCACAGAGTTTGCTGAACGAATTCAAAAGCTAATTGGTGAACATGGATTAGTAGCACGCTATGGTGGAGAAGAATTTGTTATTCTACTAACAAATAAAAACATAGAAGACGTATATAATTTGGCTGAATTTATTCGAAAAATGATTGCATCTAAACCATTCATTTTAAAACAGAATATGGATGATCAAAAGAAAAAAGTAAATGTAAATATTACAGCTTCTCTTGGTCTAGCTAGTGCTCCTCAAGATGCAGACGAACCTTTAGCATTAATTAGACATGCAGATAGAGCATTATATGTTGGTGCAAAAAGAGCTGGTCGTAATCGTGTAGCGAGTTATATGAAATAAAGATAAAAAATGGAACTTCCACTAAAGGAGGTTCCTTTTTTGGTTAAAAATTGATGGAATGATACTTGTTTTCTCCATATAAAAATATATACTAGGACAAAAGTACTTGTTATAATAAGATTATTGGAGTTTTTGTAAAAAAATAGGACAAGAGTTATGGAACAGGAGTGCGATATATGAGGAGAAGGAAACTAGCTAGGATATTATTAATAGTATTATTATTATTTTTATTTTTACTATTACCTACACAATCAAATGCAACTTCATCATCCCCATCAGTAAGTTTTTCTGTGACTCCCTCCCAAAGTGTGATTGTCAAACCTAGTACAGGTGCAGCTCTAGGCAATTTAGATGTACGCTTAACACCTGAAGGAAAAGCAACAAATGCTAATCGTTCTCCTATTGATGTTGTATTTGTATTTGATAAATCAGGCTCAATGGATGAGTTAGGTAAAAGCCCTGGTAAATTTAAAAGTGCTAAAGATGCTATTGCAGAAGCGGTAAATATATTTGGAACCAATCCTAATTATCAGGATCGGTTCGCTTTCGTACCTTTTTCAAGCGATGTAGAAACAGACAAGATAGTGAGCTTTCCTATGAAAGGATATAATCTTTTTTATAATGTAAATTCAAATCTAAACGAAATCAAAAATAAGGCTTATAGTTTAACTGCATATGGTGGAACGAATTATACGCAATCTATGCAAAAAGCCAATGAATTACTTACCTCAAGTAATAGCGATAGAGGGAAATATATTATATTTCTTACGGATGGTGAACCGACTTCATTAATTCAAAAAGAAACTTTCGAAGAATCTGGAAAGTCAAAGAGGAAGATAGAAGACCAAGTTACCTATACTATTTATACGAACAATACAGCAACCGCTACAAGATCAAATGGAATAGTCATTTCAAGAAATTTAACTAGTATACAAAAAACAATTAACACTAGTATTAACAGTGAAGTAATTAATCTAGCATCAAATAATATTAAACTATATTCTATAGGCTTTGGAACAGACAAAGAAGTCGATATGAATTATTTAAGTAAATTATCAGAGACAACAGGTGTGACAGCACAACAAGCATCTACTAATACCATTTCTAAGATATTTGAAGATATTTCGCAAAAGGTCTCAACACCAACAATTTCTACAACCATTAAAATTAATGCTTCTAAATATAGCGGGAAAGTTAAATTAGCAGATAATGCTAATGCGACTACTGATAGTGCAGGAGATATAATAATAAAAAAAGATGTACTTTTCCCTATTAATCAAGATCCATCTGGTACCATTGACGTATCTTTACCCGTAACGTTTAGTGAAACTGGAACATATGTATTTGACAATATTACGATGCAATATACAGATCTAGATGGAAAGTTACAGACTAAGACTACTAATGCTACAATCCAAGTCAAAGATGATGCTCCTGCAAGTTTTACATCAACTATGATACTGAAGAAAGAAGTCAATGAATTAAATGATTTAATTAAAACAAGTAATTCAGAAGCTAAAACAAACTATTTCAATGTGGAGTATATACTAAATCCTACTGGTTTAGTTAATAACTCTGTTAGTGGAAAACTAAATCAGTTAGTAATAGAACAACCTCTTCCAGACAGTGTTTCTGTTGTTCCCTCTAATAATGTGAAAGAAGGGACTAAAGACGGAAAAAAATATGCCATTATCACCATACCAACTGAAGTAAGTTATGCAAAGGGAAGTTTTACTCCTTCTGTCATTAACAAGACGATTCAGTATAAAGTGAACTATGCTGTTAATACGTTAACTATGCCGAGAGCAGAATTGCATTATAAAGATTCTCGGTTTACAAATAATAATGTAACAACCATACCAGCTTCTACTCAAAGCATGAATATGAAAGTTCAATTAAAAGAATCAACCGTAAATAAATATTTAGGTGATGCTGCAGGCATTATTGAAAAGCGAGAACAAGATACAAATAAAAAATTGGCTAATACAGAATTTCCTAATGAGTATAGTCTTCCTAATAAACCTGTAAAGGAAATGGTGTTTGAAGCTGGTTCAGATTACCAAACGATTGAGATGACATATTCTGATGATAGTAAGGCCTATTTGCATTTTTTACCTGACTTTGAATTAATAGGACAAACCACTTCAGCGAAATATCAAAGTGGGTCAACCTCTATTGAATATATTGATGCTATTTTAACGGAAAAAGTAGCGGGTAAAGATGTTGTCTATTCTTATAAAGTGGATAGAGAATCAACTAGCACTGGTTGGAAAATATTTAAACCTGAGGAAAGGATTAGTATAAATACAATAGGAGAAAATACTATTTCTATTAAGGCTTCAGGTGGTTTTGCTAATAATATGGAAGTAGTCAAAACGATTACAATAAAGCGTCCAATAACTTCTATTGAAATTGAACCTAGTCCACTAGAGTTAAATGTAGGAGGAACCAAAAGTTTCACAATTAAGATGGAGCCGTCTGATGCAAGCAATAAAAAATTAGACATCAGTATTGCTAATACCTCTATTTCTAGTTTAATTAGTGGACAAAATACCATTATAGGCAATCAAGTAGGTACTACTGAATTAATAGTAAGAACAACAGATGGATCCAATCTTGTACAAAGAGTTCCAGTAAATGTCGTGGATCCATATGTGAAATTAGATGATATTTCATTTACGAAGCCTGTATACAAAATAGAAAAAAGTGATGGTATAGAGGATAAGTTAATAGCTATTGAGGACCTATTAACTTTTAATCCAACAAATGCAACAGATAAAGAGATCGAAAAAGTTATTTCCAATGCACCAGATAATGTAGAAGTTATAAAAGTAGATGGAGAATATTACTTAAAAGGTGTAGATATTGGATACGCAGAAGTAACAGCTACAGCAGAAGAACAAAAAGATGGTTCACAACCTGAGGATTCAGCATTGTTTCAAGTTGTAGAAGATAGGAAAGATGAAAGTGAAGATGAAGGCGGGAATGGTGGCCGCTGGTAAGTTTATCGTTTAAGAAAAAAGGGTGGCTAAAAATTTTTAGCTACCCTTTTATTATTTTATTTTAATTATTCTATGATAAACTCATCAGGAATAATTTGTAGATAATCAACCAGAGGGAGTGCGTCAATTCCTTTTAATAATACATCTTGATCATAATCCACAATAAAACGAGATAACATCCCTTCGCTAGATGTTGGAACATCCTTAATTGTAGAAAATGTTCTGTTTGCACGAATGGCATTAATCTCTAAAGATTCTTTTGCAAAAATGCCTCCTTTAATATAGAAAAGGGACCCAACACCATATAATTCAGCACTTTTTTCCGTGTAAAAAAAGGCTTTTAATGGCTCTATTGTTTTTTCCTCATCTGGTAAATAAGGAAACCCTGATTCTCTTATTGGATTAAAATGATTAAATTCATTCATTCTTGTAATAGTCAATTTTTCATTTGCAAGAAGAATCAATTGGCCCGTTTGATTTAGTTTATTATTATCGATATATGGTAATCCAAGGATATTAATGTTTGATACAAAGGCATCTTTTAACGTGTAAACAACTGAATTAATTTTGACAATATCGTTTTCTCCACTTTCTTCTTCTTTTTCATCTCCATCAATAGTAAATGAATCTAAATTTATCATATTACTATTTAACGAAATGGTTGTATTTAGAGGACGAATGGAAATAGTTTTGCCGGCAAAGATGTCTCCATTTAAAGTAATCCCATTATTTATATTTCGTGTATTATTTGCTACAGATTCAAGTGTTAAATTTCCAGCTATTACAATATCACCTTGTAAATTCACATTCCCATTAAAATTAATTACATGTAAATCTCCAGAGACATATAACTTATCGTATAAAGTCAAATCATTATTACTGACAAGATATAAATCTCCATCAACAATTAGTTCTTTATTAAATGTAATGGGATAATTGTTGCTAGAAATAACAGTGTCTCCGTTAATTTTCACTGTTTGAGCAAAATTCAAATCGGTATAATCACTCACAATCTTAAAACTATCAGAGAGAGAATCAACTGCATCTTCTAACACTGATGAAGGTGCATCTTGTTTTGATACACTTTTAATAGCACTACTAGCACTAGATTGGTTGTTTACAATATTTGATATCTTTTGCTGAATGAGAGTAGGAAGTGTTGCTAC
>DATMFU010000287.1:0-4067 GCA_035556015.1 Niallia sp.
CTAATTCATGCAGCTGCAGGAGGCATTGGAACGACTGCCATTCAGTTGGCAAAAATTCAAGGCGCGAGTCGTGTCATCGGTACGGTTGGTAGTGAAAGCAAGATTTCAACAGCCCTTGAAGCAGGAGCGGACCACGTCATCAATTATGAACAGGAAGATTTCGTAGAAAAGGTGAATGAACTGACAGATGGAAAAGGCGTCGATGTGATTTTAGATTCCGTCGGTGGCAAGATAGCTGAAAAAAGTTTGGACTGCTTAGCGATGTACGGGAGATTAGTCAACTTCGGAAATGCAAGCGGTGAAGTTGGCCAAGTTAAAACACTGGATTTATACTCCAGTTGCCGTGCAGTTCTCGGTTTTAGTATAGGTACAACAAGAAACAACCGCCCTGAATTATTACGTGAAACGGCAGAGCGAGTGTTAGAATATCTAGCAGATGGCCGTTTAGACATTAAAATAGGTAACACCTTCTCAATAGAGGAAGCTTCCAAAGCACATCGTTTAATCGAAAGCCGACAAAGCTTAGGAAAAATCATATTGGAAGTAAATAAATAAGCGTTCTCTTTAAGGGAATTAAAATGATAGGCTCCGTTCCGTTTGGTGGGAAGGGGCCTATCATTATGCCCGAAAATATTACCACGCTCTTTCTTCTACGACAAATGTTAAAATAGATCCATCTACTTAAAATTTTTATCGAGAAAATATTAAAAAAAGGAAGTGTTAAGTAACGATGGATTTTCAAACGGTGATGCAGGAACTGGAAGCGCTTGGCAAGGAACGAACGAAAAAAATGTACATATCGAACGGTGCACAGGAACCGGTGTTTGGCGTTGCAACGGGTGCGATGAAGCCCATTGCGAAGAAAATTAAAATCAACCAAGCTTTAGCAGAAGAACTATATGCGACGGGTAACTATGACGCCATGTATTTTGCAGGGGTAATCGCAGATCCAAAAGCGATGACAGAGGCGGATTATGATCGTTGGATGGAGTCGGCCTATTTTTATATGCTGTCTGATTATGTCGTGGCAGTGACTTTATCAGAATCGGATATTGCGCAAGAAGTGGCAGATAAATGGATTGAAAGTGGTGATGAACTAAAAATGTCTGCAGGTTGGAGTTGCTACTGTTGGCTACTCGGGAATCGAAAGGACCATGAATTTTCTGAAAGTAAGATTGCTACGATGTTGGAAACGGTTAAAAATACGATTCGTGAATCACCAGAACGAACAAAATCTGCAATGAATAATTTTGTATACACGGTAGGGGTATCTTATTTGCCGCTACATGAAAAAGCGGTCGAAACGGCTGAGGCGATTGGTCCAGTGGAAATGAAAAGACCTAACAAGAAAAATACGTTCCTACATGCCTATGAAAATATTCAAAAAGAAATAGAAAAAGATCGAATTGGCTTTAAGCGGAAGTATGTTAGATGTTAAGAAGATTAAAACGAAATTAATAGCGAGGGTGGTAATCATTCGAAGATTACCACCCTTTTTATTACGTAAATGTAACTAAATTACACAGGAAAACGAATACGGCGTCGAGATGTAATCAAACTTTATTAAATAAGTGGATGGCGAATATAATAGACGATTGGATGGTTAGGTGTATAATAATACTTTAGAACCGATTATTTAATAGGATGAGGAAGATAGTACATGGATTGGAGACCAGACCGAAGCGCTAAAAAAGCAATATATAAACAACTGGCAGAGTATATGGAACAGGGAATAGCAGATGGTACATTTCCACCGGATAAACCATTGCCTTCAGAACGATATTTAGCGAAGGAACTGAGCGTTAATAGAAGCACAGTCGTGGCAGCGTATGATGAATTAGAAGCAAATGGACTTATTCAAAGAAATCGGGGAAGCGGCACGACCATTAGTAAAGATATATGGGGAATTGCTAAAAAACGTATTCCGAGCTGGAACCGGTATATCGAAGCGGGCTCTTTTTTGCCGAATTTACCAGTTACGCAACGAATCAGAAAAGAAGCGGTCGAACACCAGCTCATTAATTTAGCAAGTGGCGAGTTGTCCGAAGATCTGTTCCCACTAAAGTCCTTAAGAGAAATCACTTCAACTCGTTCCTTTATCGGAAGCTTAGGGTACGATCATCCACAAGGAAGCGCTATATTAAGAAGCACGCTGACAAAACACGTGAAACAGTATCGAGGAATTGAAACGACTCCATCTTCAATCCTCATTACTTCTGGGGCGCAGCAAGCACTTCACCTTGTCGTTCAATGTTTATTAAAACCTGGAGATGCAGTCGCCATCGAAAACCCTTCCTATAATTATAGTCTTCCCATTTTTCAATCTGCGGGAATAAAGGTTTATGATTTGCCTGTTCATCAAGAGGGAATAAATCCTGAAGAGTTATTATCTTTATACAAAAAACATCGGATTCGAATGATTTTTCTCAATCCATCTTATCAAAATCCAACAGGCTATTTAATGAATGCTCAACAACGAAAAGCGATTTTAGAAATATCATCTGAATATGGAATCCCTGTAGTGGAAGACGATCCGTATAGCCTCACTTCATTCAATGGAGAAAAAATCCCTACACTCAAATCAATGGACGTCCATGGAAATGTTTTATATATTAGCTCGTTATCCAAAATTGTTGCGTCTGGTTTAAGGATTGGTTGGATTATTGGACCAACTTCAGTGATTGAAAGATTAGCTGATGCCAAACAACAAATCGATTTTGGGCATTCCAGCTTTACACAATGGATTGCCAATGATTTTATGGAATCTGAAAATTTCCAAACTCATATGAAAAGGTTAGTGAAGGAATTAGAAAAGCGAAAAAACCAAATTGTAGAGAGTTTGAACTTTTATTTAAAGGATGAGGTAGAATTTACCGTTCCAAATGGCGGTATTCATCTATGGGTTCACATTAAAAAAGACCATAATGAAAGTCAATTACTTGAGGAATCCATGAAGAGAGGCGTCATCTATGTTCCAGGTTCAACAATGGGCTCAAAAAAAGGGTATGTTCGTTTTACATTTGCAAGGGAAGACGAACAATCAATTGATGAAGGAATTAAACGGTTTGCAGAAGCACTTCATTCACTTTAACTTTACATGTTAGTGGATGGTCAAAATTATAATAGATTGGATGGTCATAATCCCTTAAAATTTATTATGATAGTAAAGGTAGAGCATAAAATATCCATAGTAGAATGGAAAATAATTGGTAAATAGTGATTTGGCAAGGAGTTGATTGATATGACATGGACTGCTGCTCTTATTGTGTTGGGTGGAATTTTGCTAAAGTTATTAACGAGTCCCCCAAGTGCAGTCGTTGGATGGGTTGTTAGTAAATTTGCCCTCCATCCAAAAATTGACAGTAACTATATTACGGTAACCTATAATGGAAGGCAATTAAATAAGCAAGATCAGGATCAATTAGTTGACTATTTTAATGAGGCCCTTTTTTTAGAAAGGTATCATATTTTCCCTGGTAATGAAGAATCTGTTCTTCACCCAGAAACGGATGTGATTCCATATATTATGACCGTTAAAAAAGGAAAAAAAGAAGTAACGTTCTTTGTTTATAATTACGATGAACATGTCGATATCGTAAAGCAACGGAAGAAAAAAGTTGCCTCTTATCGTATAACGTCCGATGAACTGCAAAACTTTACAATTTCACATGGTTAAAAGAAAATAGCTCAAACGATACATAGTCTAGAGAACTATGTTTAATAAGATGAAAGTAATTCCTAATGTTTATCACCTGGGAATTACTTTTTTATTGTTGGGGAAATCATTCATTTAGTAAGCGCGGCAGCTTGGTCATGGGATCAATACCAACATTATGTTAAATTAATAGAATAAATGTTGGTTAGAGGTGGTGAATCATTTGCAATGGAGTAAAACAAAATCAACACTTGAAAGTTTTTTATGTGATCCATTACAAGGTCGAATTAAAATTTATGCCACAGTGTATCGCAAATTCCATGATGGTCCTGCAAGAGTATGGATCACATTTGATAAAAAAGAGATTTTAAGTGCTTCCGATGTAACTTACACTATCAAGCATGAGGAACTC
>DATMFU010000288.1:0-2945 GCA_035556015.1 Niallia sp.
ATAAAATTTTGTACCACATAACAAACTTAAAACAAAAAGATAACAAAGGTCTGATATGTCTGATAAAGACATGTGGAAAAAACAGTAGAAGAAGTTTATTTTCGTGTATTTGTTAAGAAAAACTTAAGAAATTAGTGTAATTAATATTAAGAATTGCCCTCTATAATTTTAGTTATCCAGTGAATTTGTTTTTACATATTGATGAGACATAAAGGTGTAGTGTAGCACTGATTACATAATACCAACAGAGGAATTCTGCTTAAACTAATCGGAATTCAGTGTTAAACCTAATTTAAAATAAGGAGTGACATTGTCAATTGGATATTAAAAGTATTATTGATAAATTACTACCGATTTTGCCAATAGCATCAATTGTCGCAGTTGTAATAATTGGAATAACGTATTTATCTTATACCCTATATCGAAAACGAGGTGGGAGAAAAAAAGCATCATTTAGTCAATTTAGCGCTTTATTTTTACTATTCGGTTGGTTAGTTGTTGTAATGGTTTTAACAACATTTAGCAGGGGAGCAAATTTTGAAGGCTGGGTTAATTTTCGACTGTTTAGCGACTATATAAATGCTTGGAATCAATGGTCTCTTAGTGAATTGCAACTTATCGTTTTTAATATGTTGATGTTTGCACCACTTGGGTTTCTGTTACCGCTTCTTGGAAAAAAGACTCGTCGAATTGTTCCTATTCTACTTATATCGCTAACTGTTACACTGAGCATAGAACTTTTTCAAATGTTCACCCGTAGAGGAATATTTGAATTAAATGATATACTACACAACACAATTGGAAGTGTTGCGGGATATTTTTTGATGCGTGCAATTCAAGATGTGTTAGTATTTCGAAAAATAAAGGTACAATCGTTATTTAAAGCTTTTTGTATACCCCTCGTTTTTACACTGCTATTTACGGGGGCATTGATTGTATACAGTGCAAAAGAGCTTGGGAACCTTTCCATTCGCCCAGTATATTCACAAAATATGAATCAAGTTGAAGTAGTACTAAACACAGAATTGAAGACGGACGATGACACAGTTTCTCTATATTATAGCGACCAAATTCATAATATTGAATATGGAAATGATCATGCAACTTTATTGCAAAGCTCTTTTAATCTATCGCAAAAGGGCAGTATGCGTAAAGATGGTTACAATCGGGTATGGTTCTTATTAGACGGTAGTGGCAATGAATTAATATTTAATTACAATTTAAAAGATGGGACATGGGGAATCTATCCAGAAAATTATGAAATTGTCTCTATGGATCAGGAGGAGTTAAATAGTTTTAGAGAATTTTATGAAAAGTGGTTGCAATCAAATGGGTTATTACCTAAAGAGGCAATTTTTAGTACACAAGATGATAATACTCTACGTTGGGATATGAAACAGTCTATTAAAAAAATTGCTTTTGAAGACAAAGATTTCTTTGAAGGTTTTATTATGCTCATACCATCTCAAAATAATCACAGGCCAATTGATGTATTTTATGATATGAAGGAGAATGTATTTGTAAGAGAAGTTAATATTATTAGTCCTTCACAAGCTTATGAAGAAATTCTAAATGGGAATTTTTATATGTATAATAATCTCAACGATGGAGACAAATTAATTATAAATCACTATGAACTTGACTATACTTACGACTCCAAAGGTTATTATCAGCCAGTTTACAAGTTTATTGGTTTAGTTAACGACCAACATTGGGAAGCATTAATTCCAGCTGTTCTAGATTGATTAATATAATGAAAAGTTATTTGAGGATTAGCTATTTCCTTAGATAACTTTTTTATTTTTAACAAGGATGAATTTGCGCTCTTTTTAATTTTAGGATCATTTAATAAAAGGAAATATCTCTACATTTGTGTTAATATTCTCCTAAGTTTGTTAAATAACAACTTAAAGTAAAGGGGCAAGTTTGTTTCTTGGATATTCCTTCGTTGAATCTGATTGAAGTAGGGTTCAACACTATATATTTAAAAATTAAGGGGTGCTGTAATTAAGCGAATAATATTAGGGGATGGGGATTCATGAAAGGAAAACGTTTACTATTAAAAACGATATTATTGGGCCTCGCAATCGTTGTATTTCTGTTTTGGATAACTGGCTCAATTAATTTATGGTTTTATGATATTGGTGATATCGATCATAACGTTAATGATTATTACCTTGAATTGGAACCTATAGACGGTGAATATTCTGTAACGATAGATTTAAGTAATCCCAAAAGTAACGAAGGAAAAGTTCTTTACGATGATGGAGATAATCAGATTTATGTATTTGATGTGATTGTTCGAGATACTACTCAATATCAAGTGTATTTTCGAACAAGTGGTCAATATAATTTACATGGCGCAACATTAGTATCTGCAACTGAGCATAAACGCGTTCAGGGTGGTTTTACTTACAATTTCAAAGCTAATGCTTATGCAACTTATCGTGGCCATACTTTTAAAGTTTACGAATCTGGTACATCTGGACTTAATTATAGCGATGGGGATGTCTTTGGATTGTATTTAATTCCAAATGATTCAGAGGTAACTATAGATATTTCAGAAAATCCTATTATAGAAGTTACACTCTCCAATCTCACTATGCATAAATGGGGGAGAAAATAAAGGTACTATTTAAAGGATTACAAATGAGATACCTCTGAGAAATAACGATGAATTAGAAGATGCTATTAGTATGGTCAATAATTCTAGTTATGGATTAAATGTTGGTATATATACAAGTAATATTACGAACGCTTTAAATTCAGCTAGAAAATTTGAAACAGGTGGAGTATGAATTAATAATATACCACGTTTCGTTTGGATCATCTTCCCTATGGCGGATTAAAGGACAGTAGCTATGGGAGAAAAGGAGTGAAGAATGCAATAGAGGAAATGACATAATTAAAGTTTGTAGGAGTTAATGTTGGGTTTTAATAAATAA
>DATMFU010000289.1:0-18306 GCA_035556015.1 Niallia sp.
GTCCCTGGACCAACAACTAAAGGTTTCAAGTCAAAATATTTATAGCACATTCTCTCTAAAGAAAACATTATTGGCGGTACAACAGAAGAAATGACTATTCCATCTATATCAGAAAACTTTAATCCTACATGATCAAATAAGGATTTAATAATCATACCATATTCATCTTCTGTTTTATAACGATTTGTTTCTATTCTCCAATGATGCTTCAATTCTTCTTCATCATACACACCTAAAACTATATTTGTATTCCCAATATCAAAGACAAAAATCATTATGGTCACCACTTTTATTATATTCTTCTAGTTCATTAACATTTTCTCTCTAAACACTGGAAATATCATAACATAAACAAGAGTTGAGACAAAGTGTAAAGTAATTACCTATTTTTAATCAAAAAGAAAAAAGGATACGTCGTATAAACGCATCCTTTTTTGAGGAAAATCCTTACTCTTTCGGATCTTCTTTTTTACCAATATTTACTTTTACATCTTCTGATGAAGAAACTTCAGTACTAGCTGTTGAACGATCTGGTAATACCCCTTTATTAAAGAGACTATTAATTTGTTCAGCATCCAATGTTTCAATTTCAAGAAGTGTTTCAGCAATTAGGTTAAGCTTCTCACGATTTTCTGTAAGAATCTGTTTCGCTCTATCATAACTTTCTTTAATAATACGTTGAATTTCCAAATCAATGTCGTAAGCAATAGCATCTGAATAGTTTTGCTCATTATTCAAGTCTCTACCAAGGAATACTTGGCTTTGAACTTGACCAAATTGCAATGGTCCAAGTTTCTCACTCATACCATATTCAGTAACCATTTTACGAGCAATATTTGTTGCTCTTTGGAAGTCATTATGAGCACCCGTACTTACTTCACCAAAAACAATATCCTCTGCAACGCGTCCACCTAATAATCCAGTGATCTTATCCAATAGTTCTTGTTTAGTCAGTAAGAAACGGTCTTCTTTAGGAAGCATAACGGCATATCCACCCGCTTGGCCACGAGGTACAATAGTCACCTTATGAACCATATCTGCTTCATCTAATACAACACCAATAACGGTATGTCCGGCTTCATGATAGGAAACAATTTTCTTTTCCTTTTTAGAAACAACACGGCTTTTCTTAGAAGGACCTGCAATAACACGATCTGTTGCCTCATCCATGTCTTCCATATCAATTTTCTTCTTGTCAGATCTTGCAGCAACAAGAGCTGCCTCGTTTAAAAGATTCTCTAAATCCGCACCAGAGAAACCTGGAGTACGTTGAGCAATACTCTTTAAATCAACAGAAGGATCTAAAGGCTTATTTCGAGCATGTACACGTAATACAGCCTCACGACCATTCACATCTGGTCTGTCTACTGTAATTTGACGGTCAAAACGTCCTGGACGTAATAATGCAGGATCCAGAATGTCTGGACGGTTAGTAGCTGCAATGATAATAATTCCTTCATTCGCACCAAATCCATCCATTTCAACAAGTAGTTGGTTCAATGTTTGTTCACGTTCATCATGACCGCCACCAAGTCCAGCTCCACGCTGACGACCAACTGCATCAATCTCATCTATAAAGATAATACAAGGTGCATTTTTCTTAGCATTTTCAAATAAATCACGAACACGAGAAGCACCTACCCCAACAAACATTTCAACAAAGTCAGAACCACTGATTGAGAAGAAAGGTACTCCTGCTTCACCAGCTACTGCTCTTGCTAATAATGTTTTACCTGTTCCCGGAGGTCCATTAAGAAGTACACCTTTTGGTATTCTAGCTCCCAATTCAGCGAATTTACGTGGATCTTTTAGGAATTCCACCACTTCTACCAATTCTTGTTTTTCTTCATCTGCGCCCGCTACATCATTAAAGCGAACCTTTTTCTTTTCTTCATTATATAATTTCGCTTTACTTTTACCAAAATTCATTACTCTACCGCCACCGCCGCCTTGGGCTTGGTTAAGCAAGAAGAAGAATAAGATAAAAATAATGACAAAAGGAATAATGGATGTAAAGAATGTAATCCATCCACTTGTTTCTTGTGCTGGCTCTACACTAATCTTAGAACCTTCTTGTGCAGCGTCATAAATGACACTTGCATTCTTTTCATTATTAGTTACATAAGAAACAAAGGATTCATCTTCGCTATAACTATCTAATTTACCACGTAACTCTAGAACGCCTCTCTCTGGCTGTTGAGTAAGTTCCTTCACATCACCAGCTTCAAGATGATTAATTAATTCTGTATATGTCAAATGCTTGGTCGGCTGATTGTTTCCATTGAAAAAACTAACCACACCGATTATTACTAAAAATATTAATAAATAGAAAATGGTATTTCTAAAAATACGGTTCATCCCTTACCTCCTCCCACGGTAAACAAACTATAGAGTATAGTAACATAGAAAATTGTGTAAATTCAAGGAATTACCCTCTCATCAAGGCTTTTTCTTTGTTTCTATTCTTACTCCGTTTCGTTAGTGTATACTTCTGGTTTTAAAACACCGATATATGGTAGATTTCGATATTTTTCTGCATAGTCTAATCCATATCCAACTACGAAGGCATCAGGTACAATAAATCCAACATAATCGGCAGCTAGGTCTGTTTTTCTTCCAGTTGGTTTATCAAGCAATGTTACAATTTTTATTGACTTAGCCTTACGATAACGGAATAGCTCGACAAGGTAGCTTAAAGTTAAGCCGCTATCAATAATATCTTCAATAATTAAAATATCTCTGCCCTCTACTGAAGTATCTAAATCCTTTAAAATCTTTACTTCTCCAGAAGAAACAGTAGAATTCCCATAACTTGATACATCCATAAAGTCCATTTCTAAATAAGTATCCACTCTTTTTAAAAGATCAGCCATAAAAGGCATTGCACCTTTTAGTACGCCTATCGCTAAAGGAAATTTATCCTTATATTCCTCTGTGAGCTGAAAAGCCAGATCCTTGATTTTACCTTGTATTTCTTCTTCAGATATCAGTATCTTTTCAATATCTTGTTTCATTTTCTTGCGTGCCCCCTAGAAGATCATTGCTTTTTATATGTTATTAAAAGATTACTACCACTATTCGTATTACTGTGAGAATATATCGATTTTTTCAGTCCAGGTATCCAAAGAATATTATCATCACTATCCGTAAGAATTGGCCAACTTTCTCTATCCTGGATAGGGATCTTCTCATCAATAAAAATGCGACTGATCTTTTTCGATCCATCAAGTCCTTTCCATTTTATTCGATCGCCATTTTTTCTAGAACGGACAATCAAAGGAAAGGAAACAGATGCTGAATTCAAGAGAATCTCATTCTCATCTGTTTTATATTCACCATTTATATATTCTACCTTAATATTGTACCCATTTGGTAATAATAACTCTCCCATTTTTTCTATTTCAAAATGAAAGGGTTGATTCGGAGAAAAATTAAGCTGAAAATGAAGTGAATCATAAGACTTTTTCACTTTCAAACCATTTGGGAGATCAATATTTCCAGAAGAATGAGGACTCTTAAGTAAAACAATAATTTGCTCAATATGTAATGCGGATAATGAAGCAGATATCTCTTTATAGAGATAATTTAATATTAGTTGAATACACCTTCTTTGTAAAGGAATAGCTATTGAAAGAAAAGCACATTTATCTATAATCCAGTCATTTGGACTCTTCTGGATTGTAATATCTGAAATCTTTTCTATCGCCATGCTCATTAAATATTCTTCATCTTCCTCTAATTCTTCACTAAAGCGTTTAAAATGCATAGCAACATGTGAATTTTCCTTTTTTAGGAATGGTAGTATATGCTTTCTATACCTATTTCTGCTATAATCTTCTTTTTCATTACTTGGATCTCTTCTAGGTTGCAGGTTATGTATAATACAATATTCCTCAATTTCACTTCTCTCTAAACATAGAAATGGTCGAATAATCATTCCAGGTCCGAAAGAACGCATAAAGGGAATACCTGCTCTTGCCTTTCCTGTACTACCTCTTGTTAATCGCATAAGTATCGTTTCTATTTGATCATCGCCATGATGGCCTAATGCCAAATAATCTAACTCATTATCTACCATTATTTTTTCATAGAAACGATATCTACAATCTCTGGCAGCCTTTTGTAAATTCACCTTCGTTTGGTTGATATATTGTGGCACATCTATTCTTTCCCAAAAGAAAGGAATATTTTTCTCTTCACAAAACTCTTTTACAAATTTCGCCTCTTCTAATGATTCCTCCCCTCTAAACATATGATCTACATGCCCAGCATAAACTTTTATATTCCATTCCTTTTCTTTTCTCCATAAAAAGTGAAGAAGTGATAAAGAATCTGGGCCTCCTGATACTCCTACTAAAATTCTACTTTTTTCTAAAGATACACTTTTGCTCTTGAGATACCTAGAAACTTTTTCCTCAAACATAATTGATACTTCCTATCATTATGACTATTCTACTAACATCCATGTTATTCCCTATTCTCAGATGATGTAGTCTCCTAAATCAAGGATATCACTTTTCACAAAGTGATATCAAAAATATTCTTCATCTATCTCATAAATCCTCTTTTCTATTTCATTCTATGTTAGTTGGGCATATATGTATAAAAAATAGCATATAGAAATAATGAGAATAAGTAACAATGATTCAACATACCCGTTTCTCTTCTTTTTTTGGACAATCATACTTCTTGTAACAGGGTGACCACTAGTTTTTACACTTGTTGATTTAGATTGTGCTCCATTATGATTAGCAAGTACAGAATGTTTCGTACTTTTCACTAGATTTCCACTTGTTTTCTTAAGTAAATCATGTCTCATTTGTGAAGCATTCTCATATTTACCAGTTAATGCTTTTAAGAGTAGCGTTTCATAACTCACTAATGCAGGGTTTTTTCGAATCATTTGATGTAATTGTTTAATGCCACCTTCTACTTTATTAAACCTATTAGGATAAAAAAGATTTAGGATAATCATAGCTGTAGCAAATAAATCGTATGTTGGCTCTGCTTTTCTTGTGCCAAGTCCCCAATAGCCTCTATCAAAAAACTCGGTAAACTCTTTAATGGCTCTCCCTTGGATAGTGGTTCCTCCTACATCTATACACCTAATCCTCGTAGGCGGGCCTGTAATGATGAGGTTCTCTGGTTTTAAGTCCCCAAACACCCAATTATTTTCATGTAAATGTTGCAGGTCCTTTAAGAGTTGAATCATGAGCACATCTATCCAAGTACTATCTTTCCCATGCGCAAATGTTAGTAAATCTGGTCCATTAATATATTCCATTACATAAAAGGAAATAGTTCCACTAGTAGTAATCCAATCGTCTACATCTATTAAAGAAGGTCCAAGGCGAGAACCTTGGACCTTTGCAAAAGACTTCAATACATTTGTCTCAGAAATGATAGATACACTATTGTTGCTCAACTTTAAAGCAACCTGTCCTTTATCAGAATCTGCCAAAAAAACGGTCCCATTTGCTCCTTGACCAAGTTCCTTTAAAACCGTGTATTGCTTTTTATGCCACTTACCCTTTATAACAGTACCCCTATAAATGTTAAATTGATTCTTCAAAGTATTCATCATCTCTCGATAACAAGCCCCTTAATGAACGTTTATTTTTGAAATAGTAAACTGCTTCTTTTATTGCTGGCCCTGTTGGAGTTATACCTCCAGTTGAAAGTTTAGAAAATATACTTGTAAGAGATTCTAATCTTGGTGTCCAATCAAGCAATTTTTCGACATCTTTCTTTTTCCCGGGAAATACAAAAACCGCATATCTATTCTCCCCTGTTCTTGCATTTAAGCTAAGTGAAAGGTCAATTAATGCTTCCTTAACAGTTGGTAACTTATGCTTCATGCTAGCACTTGTATCAACTAATATTAATACTTCAAGTTCTACTGTTTCGCCTAACTCATCCACAACTTCCATTACCTCTCCGCGTTTTTCAGGAGGGAGGTCTTCCATTGTTTTAGAAGAGCCTAATATTTCTTGTAGCTCTTTATTAACTACACCTTGTAAGGTCTGAGTCATTGCTTTCTTCGTCACCATCTGAACCGTTTGTGCCAAACTGTGAGCATATACTACTTGACTGACTCCTCCACCTGAAAGGGAAATCCCTTCGATTTCCTTTATCCCTCTTTCATCAATTGTATCTTGTTCCATTACACCGATAACATTAACTGTAATTCCTTGTTCATTTGCTAATGCAGCCATTGCAATAGGGTCTTCTCCTTTATTAGAGCAACCATCCGTAATTAATAATATTTGTTTTAACGTCCCTTTTTTCATAAAAAATAACTCCCCTCCATCATTATGAGTTAGTCTCATTGTCGACGGAAAAGAGAGTTATTATACCTAACTTATATAAACTACCCTAATTATCTTTTTACATGCATTAGTTGGCAATTTGATTAAAACCCTTTACTGGAATCGAAGCCCATTTCGGAATGTTATGCTCAATTTTTGCAACAAGAACAGTCATATCATCCTCAATTAGTCCAGCTCTTGATCTAATTACCTCCTCCATAATAAGATCTGCCACTTCTTGGGGCTTATCTGTTTTTAATTCTTTTATCTTCCTCTTCATCCAAGCATCGAAATTCTCGACATGCTTTGGCCCCTCAAAAATCCCATCACTCATCATAATTAAAATATCGCCTGCTTTTAATTGTTCGCTAACTACATCTACATCAAATTCTTGCAGTATGCCCATTGGCAAATTACTTGCTTGTATTTTCATTACTTTATTTCCTCTTTTTATAAAACTTGGAGTCGATCCGACTTTTAAGAATTTAACAGATGCGTTTTGCAAATCAATCATCGCTAAGTCTAATGTTGAAAAAATCTCATCCGTGGTTCTTAAGGAAAGAATAGAATTTATTGACTTTATTGCTACCTGTTCTTCGATTCCAGATTGGAGGATCTTTTGTAGTAACTGAAGTGTTTCTTCACTTTCTACATGTGCTCGCTCTCCATTTCCCATACCATCACTGATTGCCATTGCATATTTTCCCAATCCTAATTCAATTGTGGAATAACTATCACCTGAAATAAAACCTCCATCCTTTGCTGCATGGGCAACGCCTGTTTCTACCGTATATGCTTTTGCTGAACGAAATGTTGCATGACTATAATCTTGTGCGTGTTTTTCAGAAACCTCTTCTTTATTAACTAATATTGTTTCACCAAGAATATCTGATAGCATTGGTGCAATTAGTTTTTCACATTCACCAAACCCAGTATTATACGGAATAGTAATATCTATATCTACATTTCCTTGCTCTAAACTATAAATTTCTACATTTTCGATATGAATCCCAAAGTCTTGTATTGCCTCTAAAATTAACTCCTCTTGCTTATGGTGATTTTCCCTTTCTCTTTGAATTTCTCTAGCAAAATCCCCCATTACTTCTGATACACCAAGCAACTGATCTGCAACCAATTTTCTACTTTCTTGTACTTGTTTTTTCAACTTTTGATTCGCCTGATATAAAGTTAGTTCTTGATGTATGGCATCTGTAACCTTTTTCGATCTTGTACAATGTTTGTCCCATTCTCTTGATAGATTAGAAGAAATATTCCCCCCGGTATCTGCCATTTCTGTCATAATATCTTTCATATAATCATATGTTGTATTAAAGTTTCGCGCCCAACAATGTTCTTTTCTGAAACATGTCTGACACGTCTTCTCTGTTACATTACTCAAGAAGTAATCAAGTTCCTTATCTTCCTCATCTACTGATGGATTAATAGTTGGTGAAGAAAAACTTTTGGAAAGCGCCTGAAACACAGTTGAAAACTGAGAGACTCTTTGCGCAGTTACATCTCTCATTTTTCGCATATATTGTTGTTGTTCTTGAGAGTATTCTGATGTACCTGGTATATGCTTAGCAATACGTACGGTTAAACTTTTTGGTGTTAAGAGAAATAGACAAACAGCAACGGTAGTTTCCATTAAAGTAACTGCTAATACCTCTCCTCCTTCTCCATACATTCCAATTAATAATGTTGCTATATATAACCCAACAGCGACTCCTATTTTTCTACCTTCTTTTAGTAATCCACCTAAAAGACCAGAAAACGCTAATAAACTCATATGATAAAAGCTAGAAATGCTCGCTAAACTAAAAATCAAGCCCGTCACTACCCCTACTGTTGACCCAATTGTTGCTCCTGCAATAAAAGAGAATAAGAGAACTAAATACCGTGACATAATATGTTCAATGGATAAACCATATATTGCCCAACCGATTGTACCTGTCATGACGGAAGCAAGCATGATAATTAAACATACAATCTCCTCTGTTTTAAGTGCTTGTCTTCTTTTATTAATACTAAGAAGAGGTAGGCTTTGTAGAAATATAAGGGTGAGAATATATCCTAGACTCCCTTCTACAAAAGCCATCATACTTGCATATAAACTTAAACCATTAGTGACAAAATATCCCTCAATTAAACTCCCCACTAGTACTAAGGCAAAGACAAGTATTGGAACAAAGTGTTGTTCATGTTTCTTCCAATCACCAATTAATTTATAACAAATTAAGAAGAAGAAGGATAAAGCAAAACTAGTAACTGCTTCTGTAATACCTAGGGTTGCTGCTCCTCCAATTAAACCGATAAGAGCTAAAGGTGCTTTATCTTTCCTTGCAATATACATACTTGCGAAAAAGGGTAAAGCGAAAGGAGTTAATTTACCTAAGATTAGAGCTCGTCCAAGTAAAAATCCAATGACTAACATTAAATAGCCCTTTACCAGGAAGAAATGTTCTGTTTTTGTATATAATCTATGAAGAAATGAGCTGAAGGTATCTCGAGATTTTCCAAAATTAACCTCACCAATCGGATCGATTATATCCCTTTCTACTTTTTCCATAAACCACACCCCTATTAAGTATCGTTGATGAGTATTATAGAAGGTAACATATTAAAAGTTTGTCAAAATAACGTAGCATGTCTATATTTTCGCTCGACTTCTTTCCTTGAATTTTTTAAACAACAACAAATTTCGATACCTTTATATGCATGATATAATGGTGTAACTTCAATAAAGGATTCAACAAAGTTACATATATAAAGGATATCTACCTATTCCCTTATTGACATTCTATTTTAAACAAACCTAATAAATTTGAGATCTTGCTTCTTTTTGTCAGAAAATGCAAAAACTTTTATGAATACCCAAATTAAAAATAAAATCATACTTTATAACTTCAATAGATTTTTTTATAAATTTTATTGACAAGTACTATAATAATTTTGTATTATATATATTGTCTTATTAATAATTTTGGCGGTGTAGCTCAGCTGGCTAGAGCGTACGGTTCATACCCGTGAGGTCGGGGGTTCGATCCCCTCCGCCGCTATCTAAAAAAACACGTATTTAAATACGTGTTTTTTTTTTGCATTTTTTCTGTTTTCTGTACATAAAAAAAACAAGCCAGAATTGGCTTGTTTAAATAATCGGGAATATATAAAAGATAAACCCTGCTATCTATAAACATTCAGCAGCAAGTTACCCTCGTCTAGCGCCTCTTCCCCCGCGTTTAGACTCAGTATTTCTTTTTAAAGAAGCTAATCGATCTTCACTATCTTTCAAGAAACGAGCCATTTTCGATTCGAAATTCTCTTTTGGAGCACGATTTTCGTTTGACTTCGAATGACGTGGTCTTTGAGAATTACCGCCGGAATAGCCACCTCTTGATTCTCTTCTTTCTCCGCGTTCGTATGAAGGTCTTTCCGGTCTTTCCGGTCTTTCCGGTCTATCCTTCGCCTTTTTAATGGAAAGTCCAATTTTCCCATCTTTTTCAACATTAATAACTTTTACTTCGACTTCATCGCCGACTTTTAAATGTTCATTAATGTCTTTTACATAATTGTCTGCGACCTCACTAATGTGAACAAGACCAGTTGCTCCTTCTGGGAGCTCTACAAACGCACCAAAATTAGTAATTCCTGTTACTTTTCCTTGTAACTTGCTGCCTACTTCGATTGACATAAAAAAGTTTTGCCTCCTTAAGGATATAAAAAATCATGCTTATACTATATTATACATAATGAAAAAAAAGAGTGTCAATATAGCTACTAGTCTTATTATTTTTCCGTTTTACTTTTAGCTTGTTTTTCGTTAGGAATATTCAATATAACTTCCCCATCTTTGGACAACAATAAATCTTTTCTTGCTAACTTTGCTAAATATTCTTCATCATTTAACCGAGCTATTTGATCATTTAAACTAGCTTCCTTTTTCTCTAATGCTACAATTTGTTCACTTAAATCTCTTTTTTCAGCTCTTTTCTCTTTTAAAGTGGAGCTTTGTGATATGAGTGTGGATACCATTAAAAAGCCAATTACTCCTACGCAAATAAAAAAGGTTGTTAATCTGCGCATCAATAACTTTTTCTTTCTTGCTCCACTAATACTAGCAGATTCTTGAGGTACTGTATATTCAGTTGGGAATGTTGTTATATCTGTTTTTCTTATTGCACTCATATTGGGCTCCTCCCTTCATTATTGTTTTTTTCTATTTTCAATCCATTCATTGAAATATTTCTTTATCTTCTTGTAATATCCTGCCAATTTACTAGAAAACCTCTCGACGAATAATTTTCCCTTTTTCGGCATCATTAGCCAAATTAAGGATATTGGCCACTTTAAAGGTATAAGTATTATCCTTAAAGTAAATCTTAATACCCTAAATATACCATTAACAAGTGCCATAAGTCCCTTTGTTAGAAAAATAATTATCGACAAAATGAAAATTACGAGAGCCTTTATTGGTTTGTAGATTAAATTCACTACCATTTTCACTAGTAAACGATAGGCTTGGACACAAAAAGATATGATAGCTTTCAATAATTGAAGGTAAAGAGTCTGAAATAAACTTTTATAGATAGCAAAACCTAAAAATAAAGCTATAACTAAATAAACTCGCACCTCTCCTTTGTTAACTAAGAAAAGGACATAAAACAGTAGCAATGCTTGCAAAATCCAAAACAGTAAATCATGAATAAATACAACGCTTCTTTTTCGTTCTGATCTTTTTAAAAAGTACTGATAGGTATCTAAACTTATCCCAAAGAATAGGCCCATGCTAACCATCGCTAGCATGGTCATAAATTGCGTAGATAACGTCATCGGAATATCTTGCTAAAGAATCCTTTAGCCTTATCTCCACTTTGCTCATCTACATACACTAAATCAAATACTTTGCCTTTTATCGAAACAATGCCTTTTTCTACATCTAAGTTTTTCATTTGAAGATTTTGACCACGGATAGAGAGAAACCCCATTACCGTCTCCAAAATGAATTCTTCATTATCAAAACTCTCCACCTGTTTTACGCCTGTAATATCAAGAAGTTTTCTGCCCCGCATGATGACATCATGTTCCACTGTACTGCTTTTAGTTGTACCTGGATCATTATATTGGCTCATTTTTATCCCTCACAATCAGTTAGTACATTCGTCTACTTGTACCAATGTATGAAAGGGATATTTTTTTTAGAACAAGCCTTTTTAGAGAAGTTTTTCAATAAAGGAAAGAAATAAGTATTGTTCCATTCCCCTTTGTTATAAAAAATAAACAACGTAACAACTATTAGATTGTTTCTTCTTTAATTATACTATACATATTAGCTGCGTCCTCTTTTTTAGTGGATTCCTGCAGTATTTCAATTTTAGCTGTTACTACTTTTTGACCAAAACGCACTTGTAGCTCGTCTCCAACTTTTACATTCGTACTCGCCTTTGCCACTTGACCATTAACAAGTATTCTTCCTTGGTCTGCCACTTCCTTAGCCAATGTTCTTCTCTTGATTAATCTAGAAATTTTTAAAAATTTATCTAATCTCATATAAAGTAATTCCTCCTTTAGATTCCTTTAGCTTTAGCCTCATTCCAGTAAGTATCTAATTCCTCTAAACTTACTTGGCTTATCTCTTGTCCGTTTTCTTTCACTTTTTGCTCAATATAAGCAAAGCGCTTCGTAAACTTCTGGTTTGTTTGAAAAATCGCAAGTTCAGGATCTATCTTATAAAATCTCGCAATGTTTACTAGAGAAAACAGCACATCTCCTAACTCCTTCTCCATATTTACTGCAGATTCTTTAAGCACCTCTTCTTTCCATTCTTGAATTTCCTCTTCAACCTTGTTCCACGCCTCTTTTGGATCTGGCCAATCAAAACCTACTTTTGCTGCTCTTTTTTGCAGCTCATATGCCCTTAGAAGTTGAGGAAGGGCACTATTAATCCCTTCTAAAATGGAAGCTGGCTCTTGCTCCTGCTTCGCTTCTTTTTGTTTCGCCTGTTTCCATAACTCTAATCCCTCATCTACATTATCTGCCTTTGCATCGCCGAATACATGAGGGTGTCTACGAATCATCTTTTCAGAAATTCCCTCTATCACATCATCAATAGAAAAATAACCTTCATCCTCACCAATCTGGCTATGTAGCATTACTTGAAGTAACACATCTCCTAATTCCTCAATAATATGGTCAATATCTCCTTCATTTATAGCTTCAATCAATTCGAAGCTCTCTTCAATTAAATATGGACGTAACGATTCATGTGTTTGCTTTTTATCCCACGGGCAACCATTAGGTCCACGTAGCTCCGCAATAATCTGACGAAACTTAGAGAACTCTTTATTCAATATCTTTTCATCCTTAACAGGTGGAACATAAATAGAAGTAAGATTATTCAACTCTACCTCTCTATCTAGCTCATGAAGTTCAATTTCTTTTACTAATTCTTGACTGCTGCCAGCAGCTGTTACAATTGTTACTGGATAATCATATGGCAATAAATCCATTAACGTTAATTTTACTTCAGATGCAGAAAACATATCATATACTTGTCCAATGATTACATGTTGACGGAGATTAATATTTTCCTTTCGGAGAGCTGTTCCATCTAGTAGTTGGAACCCTTCTATTGGATCAATGTATAAAGCTTGAAATATACTGTCTAAAAAGCTCTGTCCCCCTGCAAACTCTATGATTGCTTCTCCTTTTTTGCTCTTTTCAATTAATAGTTGTACCGTCTTCTCTGCAACTAATGGGTGACCTGGAACGGCATATACAATATCCTTTTCCACTGATACATTAATAAGAAATTCTACTATTTCTTCATATACCGCCTCAAATTGATCATGCTTTTCGTAAATGTGATCAAAAGATTGAAAAGTAACTCCCTCTTCTCCTAAGTTTTTCAGTACAGGATGATCGAGCGTTCTTACATAAACTTCTTTCCTTTTTTCAGTCAAACTTCTATATACGCCTAATGGTAACTGATCAATATCTCCAGCACCTAAGCCTATTATTTTTATGCTTTTCATTCTTTTTCTCTCCTTTTTTTCCGCAAAAACCAAGTCAATTTTTCTCCAAATGGCAATACATATAATTCCTCAGCTTTAAATGTATTTCCTCTAAGAACAATAAAAACATAAATCAAACCACCAATCAAAACACCTGTTAAAGCTTGAATGGTATTTTTTATCCTATTATTATCTATAAACGCAAGTATCTTTGAAGAAAAGGGCATATATCCCTTTAAAACAATAAACATAAAAATCCCTGCAATAGTAATAACCATCACTTGGTTATAATCAAAAATTCCTTGCTTCAATACACTTCTCAATTTAGCATATAAAAATAATACGATAATGATTAAAACAATAAGGGAGGAAATAGCAGCTCCATTTACCCCATAAGTAGAAACAAACATTTTATTTAACCAATATTTTATAACGAAGCCTATAACGATGAGTATAGCCGGGAATAAAGCATGACCTAAACCTTGTAATATAGCTATCATTGTAACAATCAAGGCATTCAATACGATAATGAAACAGAGCATTGCTAGAACATCTGATCCATCTGTATTTTCAAAAAGCATGCTATTCGTTTGCTCGATTATTCCTATTAATCCAACAGTTGCTCCAAGACCTATGAAATAACTAACCACTAATGATAAACGGATATTTTTTATTAACTCTTGCTTATTATCTTTTAGCTTATTGCTCGTAATTAACGGAACAATACTTAGTGCCATTGATGTTGAGATAATGGTCCCAATTTGAATAAGTGGCTGCCCTCTATCATATACTCCCTTCATTACTTTGGCTGTTTCCTCCTTGATACCATTTTCCAACAATAAGGAGTATAAGTTTAGAGAGTCTGCTAATTGTAATAGAATAAGCAGCATAGCACTTATCGATATCGTAATTCCCTCAAAAAAAATTTTCCGCAGCAAGGTACGTGTTTCTTTTTGAGAAAGGTCAGGTATCCGAAAAAGACGAAAAGAGGATTTGGACTTTTTGAGAAAGTAAAGTAATAGCAATAGGGCAGTAATCCCCCCTGTTATAGAACCAAATAAAGCACCTGCACCAACTATGTATAAGGATATGTCTGTAGTAGTAAATAAAAATGCAACAAATAGAATAGTACCAACTCGTACCGTTTGTTCCCCTACCTGTGAAACAGCAGTAGGAACCATGTTTCCATCTCCTTGAAAAACTCCTCTAAGTGTAGCAATTAGTGGAGACAATAGAATACCAAAGGATATCACTCTTAATAATAAAGATAATTGAGGATCTTTCATTGCTTCAGCAAGTGTATTTGCCGTCGAGAAAAGGACTAAAAAGGCAATGATACTTACCGAAAATAATAGAAAAAAGAAGGAACCTACAAGTTTCTCTATACTAGTTTGATTCCCCTCTACCTTCATTTCCATATATAACTTAGATATAACCACTGGAAATCCATATGTAGACAATGTCACTACTACTCCATAAAATGGATAAACTTGTTGATAAATATAAAAACCAGTATCACCGACAATATTCTGAAATGGTACTCGGTATACTGCACTCATAACTTTTATTAATAGGGCAGCTAGTGTTAAAATAAATGCGCCTTTAAACCAGACATTGGATGAAACAGTTCTCACATGTCTAGCTCCTTCCATAAATTACTTTCGCTTGTATTATAGCACAGTTACCTAGTGGTTGCCTTTTAGAAAAGGAGCTCAACCATTCCATACTATTATCTTTATAAAACGAAAAGAGACAGCCCGTAAACTGTCTCTGGTTAAACAACTAAATAGATACCTTTTATGATTCCATTTGGCGAGCTAAAAATCCTGCAGCAGTTTCTACTGCCTTCTTCTCTACATCACCTAAGTTCCCTTCCTTGGCAAAAATCACTACTGCTCCAATTGGATCTCCATTAGCAATAATCGGTCCAATTGTATAAGCGGATATAGTTTCTGTGTTGCCCTCTACTAAGGATATTTGATCCTGCTGATTCATTAGGATGGAACTTCTGTCTTCCATTGCTTTTTCTACTATATCGCTAATATTCTTATTCAAGTAGTCTTTCTTCGATCCACCAGATACGGCAATATAAGAATCTCTATCACATATTAAAACGGCATTCCCTAAACTATCATATAAGGCCTCAGCATATTCCTTTGCAAAATCACTCAATTCGCTAATAGGTGAGTATTTCTTTAAGATAACTTCTCCATCTCGATCAACAAAAATTTCTAATGGGTCCCCTTCACGAATTCGTAATGTTCTTCTGATTTCTTTTGGGATAACGACACGACCCAAATCATCGATTCGACGCACAATTCCAGTTGCTTTCATTCCGTGTTGCCTCTCTTTCATCAGATGATTTTTAAATTGGTGAGTACATTAACTGTAACAGTTTAACTAAATCTGTTTAAAGTTGTGTTTATCTGGATACTCTATTGATTGGTACATATAATGTTCACCATATTTAAACATAGTATCTTTCATATGATAAGTTCTATACATGATTCAAGTAAAATTTTCTCTTGTTAGTTTTATTTTTCCTTGTGTAAATTTCACTAAAGCACATAGTTTTACCAAATACCTATTTCTATTTCCACTTTGATTATCGTTAGTATCTTTTTCCGTATTTTCTATTATCTATATACCCTTGGCCAAAAGAAATAAACATAATTTTCCTTTTATAAAACAAAGCGGCCCCGCAATTGCGAGAGCCGCTTGTTTTTAATTTACTATTTCTTCCGGTTCTTTTACAAAGCTACTAAATGCCTCTACCATCTCATAGCATATTTCTAACCATTTTTGTTTTTCTAATCCCTTAACATGAAGTACCATTTTTAATTTCTTGCCATCCATACCTAGACCAATCATTCTTCCATATTTACTACTTTTCTCAAAGATTTTTTGGCCGTCCATTTTACTGCTTCCTAATTCTGATAAAAGAATTAGGACTTCTTCTTTTGTTTGTTTAATTAATTCAATACCTGCTTGTTTCCCATGAACCTTCATTTCCGTTATTTTAAATAAATACGCTACCTCTTGAGGGTAATCTCCAAATCGATCCACTATTTCCTCTTTCAGTTCTGCTATATCTTCTAAAGAGTTTATCCCTCTAAATCGCTTATACATTTCTATTTTTTGTTGGCCATCCTTAATATAAAAATCTGGAATATATGCATCAATATCCAAATCTATTTCAATGGTTTGTCTTCTAGCTTCATCAAATGAACCTTTACGTTCTTCAATAGCTTCCTTAAGCATTTGTGAATATAAGTCAAATCCAACCGAGTCAATAAACCCATGCTGCTGTGCACCAAGGAGATTACCTGCTCCTCGTATCGTTAAGTCCCTCATCGCAATTTTAAAACCAGAACCTAATTCTGTAAATTCTTTAATTGCTTGTAGTCTTTTTTCAGCAACTTCTGTTAATACTTTATCTTTTTTATAAGTGAAGTAAGCATAGGCTACTCGGCTTGACCTGCCGACCCTTCCTCTTAATTGATAAAGCTGCGATAATCCCATACGGTCTGCATCCTGAACTATTAGGGTATTTACATTTGGAATATCTACACCAGTTTCAATAATAGTTGTACTTACTAATACATCGTATTCCCCTTCTAAGAAACCTAGCATAACAGACTCTAATTCATTCTCCGACATCTTCCCATGGGCATAAGTAACCCTTGCATCAGGTACTAACATCGAAATTTCTTCTGCCTTTCTTTCAATATCTTCCACTCTATTATATAGAAAATATATTTGGCCATTTCTTGCAAGTTCCCTCTCAATTGCTTCTCTAATAAGGGCTCCATTATACTCCATTACATATGTTTGAATAGGGAAGCGATTTTCTGGTGGTGTTTCAATTACGGATAAATCACGAACCCCTAACATCGACATATGAAGCGTTCTTGGAATAGGCGTTGCAGTTAATGTAAGAACATCTACGTTTGTTTTTAATTTCTTAATTTTTTCTTTATGTGTTACACCAAAACGCTGTTCCTCATCGATAATTAATAGACCTAAATCACGATAAGTTATATCTTTTGAAAGAATACGATGAGTTCCTACAACGATATCAATCGTACCATTCTTCAAACCTTTAATGGTTTCCGTTTGCTGTTTTCTAGTTTTAAATCTACTTAATAATCCAATTTCAATAGGATAGTCCTGGAAACGTTCTCTTAGCGTTTCATAATGCTGTTGAGCGAGAATAGTAGTTGGCACTAAAAAAGCTACCTGCTTACCATCTGCTATTGCCTTAAATGCAGCACGTATTGCCACTTCTGTTTTTCCATATCCTACATCTCCACAAAGCAGTCTATCCATCGGTCTTTCACGTTCCATATCCTTTTTAATTTCATGAATTGAACGTAATTGGTCTTCTGTTTCCTGATAGGCAAAAGAAGCTTCAAATTCTCTTTGCATTTCTCCATCGGGACTGAAGCCATATCCAACAGAGGCTTCTCTCTCTGCATACAACTTAATAAGATCATCTGCGATATCTTGTACAGATGACTCCACTTTTTTCTTAACTTTTTTCCAGTCATTTCCGCCTAGCTTATATATTTTAGGTTCCTTACTTTCTGAACCAACATATTTCTGCACTAAGTCTATTTGTTCAACAGGTACATAAAGCTTATCATCACCCTGGTATCTTAAATGAAGATAATCTTTATGAACTCCATTAATCTGCAGTGTTTCAATTCCTAAGTATTTCCCTATACCATGATTAACATGAACAACATAATCTCCTATGTTTAATTCTGAATAACTCTTAATCCTTTCAGCATTGGATAACTTTTGTCTTCTGCTAGAAAGTTTTTTCGTTCTTGTTTTAAACACTTCCTCTTCTGTTAGGACAGCCAATTTAAGGATTGGTAATTCAAATCCAGATTGAAGATTTCCTTCTATTAATTGGATTTTCCCTTCAGAAATAGTCTTCCGATCTCGTTGAATCATTACCTCAATTTCATAGTCTTTTAAAA
>DATMFU010000290.1:0-26201 GCA_035556015.1 Niallia sp.
GCTTCCAGGTTTCATTCTTTTTTCTCTTTCGACTGTCAGTCCATATTGACGATGATATGTATTCTTATCAAAGGACTTATCGTCCCCCTGATGTCTTTCATGCTGTATTCTTAGAAGCATGACAACATCAGATGTTTCAATCGCTGTATCAATATCCTCATAATTTGCATCTTGGAGAACTGTTTCATCAAACCATTCTTTTGGTCCAGAGAAAACAACATTTGCGCCTAGTCTTGTTAATGCATCTGCATTAGACCTTGCAACACGGCTATGACGAATATCACCTATGATACTAACTTTTAAACCATGGAAGCTTTGGAATTCCTGCTGTATTGTCAAAAGATCTAGAAGTGATTGCGTTGGATGATGGCCACAACCATCTCCAGCATTTATTACTGGGATATTTACTTTTCCAACTAGTTCATCAAAATAACGATCTTTTTCATGTCGAATGACAACTGCATGAACTCCTATTGATTCTAGCGTTCGCACGGTATCGTATAGTGATTCTCCTTTTACTACACTAGAAGTAGTTGTTTCAAATGGAATGACTTCAAGACCTAACTTTCTTTCTGCCATTTCAAAACTGCTTTTTGTTCTTGTGCTGGCTTCGAAAAAAAGATTTGCAACAAAACATTTATTTATCGGATTCCACTTTTCCCCATTCGCAAAGTTTTGTGCATCTTTTAAGATTTCTTGAATTTCTGTAACGGTTAACTCAGTTGTTGTTAGCAAGTTTTCCATTGTTCTACCTCCCATTTGTAGGTGTAAAAAAGACGCCCTAACCATTTCGTTAGGGCGTCAAAAGATTCTGAATAGTCTCTATAGGATTAGCGAGTTAATACCCTCGCATCCTAACTAGCTTATTCCTTTTGATCACCCTTATAAGTCTCTCTGAACTTGTTTAAAAGGTGTTACTTAATTTGCTTGATCTTCTTTTTTTACTTTTTCTCTACCAGGTAAAACCACATTTAGAATAATTCCTAAGATAGCTGCTAATGCCATTCCTTCTAATACAAATCCTTTTCCTGCTTCATAATTTCCGATATGAAGAGAAAGTCCACCGATTCCTGTTACCAAGATGACAGAAGCTATAACAAGGTTTCGATTATTATTGAAGTCTAATTTTGATTCTACTATTATTCTCAAACCTGATGATGCGATTATCCCGAATAAGAGAATGGATACGCCCCCCATAACTGGTGTTGGAATAGATTCAATTAATGCAGTTATTTTACCAATGAATCCAAAGATGATGGCAAACACTGCAGCTCCACCTAGGACATAGACACTAAACACACGTGTGATTGCAAGAACTCCGATGTTTTCTCCATAAGTCGTTTTTGGAGGTCCTCCCATTAAGGAAGAAATAAGTGTTGCTGTTCCGTCTCCTAATATACTTCTGTGTAAACCAGGGTCTTTAATATAATCCTTACCTACTACATTTCCTAATACTAACTGATGCCCAATATGCTCTGTTATGGTTACTACTGCGACAGGAATAAACAGACCTAATATTACCATTGTGAAATTAACATCATAATCGACAAACGGGAAGATAAAATCTGGCATTGAAAACCACGGTGCATCAATTACTCCTTGGAAATCAACAACTCCTACTAGTAAGGCATAAATATACCCTACTATAATCCCTGCAAGTATTGGGATAAAGCTCAGAACTCCTTTACCATAGATGGTGAAGATGATCGTTGCTAGTAATGTTACAAGTGCAACGGATAGATAAAGTAAACTATATTTCTGATCAGCTGTTCCATTAGCTTCGTACATTGCTTGATTTACTGCAGTGGTTGCTAATGCTAAACCAATTACCATGATGACAGGTCCAACTACGATTGGTGGCAAGAGATTCATAATCCAGCGGTATCCTGCTCCCTTAATAATTAGAGCAATGATTCCGTATACTAATCCAGCAATAAATGTTCCAATCATGGCTGCACCAGGTCCACCTGCTGTTTTTGCCGCAATAACAGGTGCGATAAAAGCAAAGGAAGAACCTAAGTAAGCAGGTACTTTAAATTGTGTGATTAAAAGAAAAGCTATTGTACCAAGTCCACTTGAAATAAGTGCTACTGCAGGGTTAAGACCAATTAAGTATGGTACTAAAATAGTTGCGCCAAACATGGCAAATAAGTGCTGTATACTCAATGTAATCCACTGTATAGCAGTGGGTTTTTCTTTAATTCCTAGTAAAGGTTTTACTTCATTCATTTGTGTCTCCTCTTTCTGTAAAAATAACGATGAATAGTATAATAGCTTCTTTAGTATCCCCTAGTATAAAAATAAACCCCTTTTCTGCGTAGCAAAAAAGGGGTTTTAGACAGTCTCCAACAGACATCTATTCAAAAACTCCCCTTTTCAGCCTCACAGGACTGTGTTTAAAAGGGCACTATTTAATTATCAAAAATATTTACTTCATCATGACCATCTACTTCTTGTAGTTCAACCACAATCTTTTCTGAACTAGAAGTAGGAATATTCTTTCCAACATAATCGGCTCTTATTGGTAGCTCTCTATGCCCTCTATCAACTAGTACTGCTAATTGAATAGAACCTGGTCTTCCTAAGTCCATTAATGCATCCATACCAGCACGAACTGTTCGACCAGTATATAAGACATCATCCACTAAAACGACTTTCAATCCATGTATATCTACAGGAATATCTGAACCCTTAACTAAAGGTTCCTCATTTTTTGTCTTAGTAGATAAGTCATCGCGGTAAAGAGTTATATCTAATTCACCAACTGCAATTGACTTTCCTTCAATTTGTGCAATTCTTTCAGCTAGTCGATTGGCAATATAGATTCCTCTTGTTTTGATACCAACAAGGATACAATCTTCAATCCCTTTATTTTTCTCGATGATTTCATGTGCAATTCTTGTTAATGCTCGCCTAATTGCTTGGTCATCTAGTACAAGAGCCTTTTTCGACATCGCGTTCACCATCCATACTATGCTTATTTCATAAAATAAAAATGTCCTCCCAACCTTTAGGATGAGAGGACATACGTGTTTTTAAACATAGTTATTCTACAATAACTATTAACCGTTTCCTTCTCAACCTCACAGGATTGATTTAAAGGACTTATTCAACTAAATTAATCTTATAATAACCCTATATCCTTGTCAACGATTATTTTGAATAATATCCAAAAGTTCGACATATTCCTTTGGAAGTGGTGCCTCAAATTCTAAATATTCCCCTGTACGTGGGTGCTCAAAGCCTAATATTCCTGCATGTAATGCTTGTCCACCAATATCTAATGTTTTTCTTGGTCCATACTTTGGATCTCCAACTAGTGGGAAACCAATGTATTTCATATGGACACGAATTTGGTGAGTACGCCCAGTTTCTAGCTGACACTCAATAAATGTAAATTCATCCATTCTTTCTATTACATGAAAGTGGGTAACTGCATGCTTCCCATTGTCTACAACCGTCATACTTTGACGATCTTTAGGATCTCTTCCAATTGGTGCATCAATTGTGCCATAATCATGAGGGATGGAACCATGTACTAAAGCCTTATACTTTCTTGTAACAGTCTTTTCTACTAATTGATTCACAAGGCTTTCATGAGCTACATCATTTTTTGCTACCATTAATAAACCAGATGTATCTTTATCAATACGATGAACAATTCCTGGTCTCATTACGCCATTAATGCCTGATAGGTCCTTACAATGTGCCATAAGTCCATTAACTAAAGTTCCTGTTGTATGTCCAGGCGCAGGATGAACGACCATTCCTTTTGGCTTATTTACTACAATGACATCTTGATCCTCATAATAAATATCTAAATCCATTTCTTCTGCCAAAACATCTAATTCAGTCACTTCTGGTATTGTAATGGTTACTTGATCATCCAATACACCTTTATATTTTGTTTTAACCGCTTTACCATTAACCGTTACATGTCCCTCTTTAATCCATTGTTGAACCTGTGTTCTTGACCATTCTGGATTTAAACTGGATATTATTTTGTCAATGCGCTCATTTACTTGCTCACTCTGAATGATATGTTCCTTTTTTTCCATCTTTCTTCTCCTTTTTTACCGCTCTTTCCTCCTTCAGCATTACCAAGATTAATAAAATCACACCAATTACTAAAGATGAGTCTGCTATATTAAATATTGGAAAATCATAACTGAAGATATACGTATTAATAAAATCAACTACATATTGATGACGAATGCGATCAATAAAATTGCCAATAGCTCCACCTAATATTAAACCTAGTGAAACACCATAAAGCATTTTGCCTTTTGTACCTGTTTGGATTAAATAGATTAAACCAACTACTACAACTACCGTAATAATATAGAAAAATATCATTTGGTTTTGAAACATTCCCCAAGCTGCCCCATTATTTCGATGGGAAGTAAGATAGAAGAAATCCTTTATAACTTCTATACTTTCATGAAGATCCATGTTTTTTACAACTAACCATTTTGTCCATTGATCTAAAAGAATGATGAATAATGCAATTATGTAATAAAACACTAAAGTTTCCTCCAATACTCGAGTCTACTTTAGCATTTTAGCATAAACTAGATAAAAACGATAGCTTGGCTCCTTTCTTTTTAGACCTAGCATTTTTGCGTTAATGAATGGATTTTCGAAAATAGGAGTAGATTCCATCGATATCTTCTTTTGTTCGAATGATGGGAATCGTTTGTAACAGGTCACTTGGCAATAATTCACCTGACATTTCACACATACCATAATTCCCGTTTTCTAATTTTCGCATTGATTCTTCTACATCGCGTAGCTCATCTTCTATATATTTTGTTATTTTTGAGTCTCTTTTTATTCGTAATGTTGTCGCTAATTCAATTTGAGTAAGACGGAGTTCTGTATAAAGCTTTTCAATCATTGCGTTCATTTCCATTACCTCCGTTTCTTTAATAACTATAGTTTTTACTAAAGGGTAAGCAAAAACCGGTTAAAGTTTTTACAGTCGTTACAACTATTAACGGAGGTGGAAGTATTTTTCTTATAGGAAGGATGTATAACATGTCCACTTTTATTTATTCTAACGTAATGGAATAAATAATTTCCCATCTAACAGTTAAAACAAACCTTACATTTTACTGCAAAAAGAAGTAAAATTCCCCTTTTACGACCTATAAATTATCTCGAAAATAAAAAAAGCTGGCAGACCCGGGATCTACCACCGAGTTTACCAGCCTTCCATTATTTACATTTTATCACTTAATAATTTTCTTTCACTACATCAGCACATCTTGCACATAACGTTGGATGTTCTTCCACTGTTCCAACATCTGTAGTAACGGTCCAACATCTTTCACATGTTTCGCCATCTGCTTTTTCTACAACAATCGCTGCATGTTCAAGCTTTGTAGCATGCTCTGGAGCAGAATTATATTCGCCAGCGATTTCGAAGCCAGAGACGATAAATAATTGTTTCAAGCTTTCTTCCACTGAATTTAATAAGCTACTTACATCTTCATTTACATAAAGAGATACTTTTGCAGCAAGTGACTTACCGATTACTTTTTGATTACGCGCTTCTTCTAATGCTTTAAGCACATCGTCACGAACATCTAAGAACTTATTCCATTTTTCTTCAAGAGCTTCACTATTGTCATACTCTTTATACTCTGGGAAATCAGTTAATTGTACACTAACTTCTGAAACAGAAGTAATATGACTCCACACTTCATCTGCAGTATGCGGCAAGATTGGTGTAACTAATTTAGTTAAGCTAATTAAGCTTTCATAAAGAACTGTTTGAATGGCACGTCTTTCCTTATTATCAACTGCTTCAATATAAAGTACATCTTTAGAGAAATCTAAATAGAATGCACTTAAGTCTAGTGTACAGAAATTGTTAATATTATGATAAATAGTTGAGAACTCGTATTTATCGTAAGACTCTGTCACACTCTTCACTAATTTATTCAATTTCACCATCATGTATTGGTCTACTTCACGTAACTCATCAAATGATAATGCATCTGTTTTTGGGTTAAAGTCAGCAAGGTTTCCTAGTAAGAAACGGAATGTATTTCTAATTTTGCGATATCCTTCTGTTACTTGTTTTAAAATAGCATCAGATACACGTACATCTGCTTGGAAGTCTACGGAAGCTACCCATAAACGTAAAATATCAGCACCTAATTGATTCATTACTTTAGCTGGTACCATAACATTTCCTAAAGACTTACTCATTTTACGACCTTCGCCATCTAGTACAAATCCATGGCTTAATACCGCTTTATAAGGAGCCTTTCCTGTTACTGCAACACCTGTTGATAAGGAAGAGTTAAACCATCCACGATATTGGTCAGATCCTTCTAAATATAGGTCTGCAGGTCTTTGTAAATCTTCTCTTTCTTCTAGTACCGCCTGATGAGAAGAACCAGAATCAAACCAAACATCCATGATATCTGTTTCTTTTGTAAATTCACCATTAGGACTACCAGGATGTGTGAAACCTTCTGGTAATAATTCTTTCGCAGATTTTTCAAACCAGATATTTGAACCATTTTCTCTAAATAATTTGGAGATATGATCAATGGTCTCATCTGTAATAATGCTATCGCCATTTTCTGCATAGAATACTGGAATTGGAACACCCCATGCACGTTGTCTAGAGATACACCAGTCTCCACGGTCACGAACCATGTTAAATAATCTTGTTTCTCCCCATGCAGGAACCCATTGAGTTTCTTTAACAGCATCTAGTAAATCATTTCTAAAATCTTTAATAGAAGCAAACCATTGTGCTGTTGCACGGAAAATAACAGGTTTTTTCGTTCTCCAGTCATGTGGATAAGAGTGTGTAATGAATTGAAGTTTTAATAGTGCTCCTACTTCTTCCAGTTTTTCTGTGATTGGCTTGTTTGCTTTATCATAGAACAATCCTTCAAATCCAGGTGCTTCAGAAGTCATCATTCCTTTATCGTCTACTGGACATAATACTTCTAAACCATATTTTTGACCAACTAAGAAGTCATCTTCACCATGACCTGGAGCTGTATGTACACAACCAGTTCCAGCATCTGTTGTAACATGTTCACCAAGCATTACTAAAGAATCACGACCATATAAAGGATGGCTTGCTACAATATATTCTAGCTCTGAACCTTTTACTTCTTTAACAACACTTGCTTCTTCCCAACCAATTTCTGTTTTTACACTTTCAAGTAATTGTTGTGCTACTAAATATTTTTTTCCTTTTTCAGCTACTACCACATAAGTTAAATCAGGATGAACAGAAATACCTAAGTTAGCAGGAATCGTCCAAGGAGTTGTTGTCCAAATAACAATTTGTACATCTTGGTCTAATACGCCTTTTCCATCTTTTACTTGGAACCCTACAAAAATAGATGCAGATTTTTTATCTTTGTACTCAATCTCTGCTTCTGCAAGTGCTGATTCACTTGTTGGAGACCAATAAACAGGTTTTTTACCTTTATAGATATATCCTTTTTTAGCCATTTCACCAAAGACTTTAATTTGTTGTGCTTCATATGCAGGCTTTAATGTGATATATGGATTTTCCCAATCACCACGAACGCCAAGACGCTTAAACTGTTCACGTTGGCTATCAATTTGTTGGTACGCATATTCTTCACATAATTTGCGGAATTCTGCAATTGTCATTTCTTTACGTTTAACACCTTTATTTGTTAACGCTTGTTCAATTGGAAGACCATGTGTATCCCATCCTGGAACATACGGTGCTTGATATCCTGTCATTGATTTAAAGCGAACGATAAAGTCTTTTAAAATTTTATTAAGTGCGTGACCAATATGAATATCTCCGTTTGCATATGGTGGTCCATCATGTAAAACAAACATTGGACGTCCTTTAGTACGCTCTTGTACTTTTTCATAAATATTCATTTCATTCCACTTTGCTTGAATCTCTGGCTCACGATTAGGTAAATTCCCTCTCATCGGAAAAGCCGTTTTCGGCATAAGTAAGGTATCTTTGTATTCCATTTTCTTCCTCCATCTATTTCATTTATTCATGTTAATTACAAAAGTCCATTTTGCATCTATTATGGACAAGTGTTATAAAACAAAAACCTTTGTACACAACAAAAAACCTTCTCATCCCATAGAAGGGACGAGAAGGTTTTTATTCCCGCGGTACCACCCTTATAGATAAACTTTTCCCATTTATCCACTTAGACATTAGGTAACGGTTATGAACCGCCTTTTCTTACTAGATATTTCAGAAAAGGACTCCAGGGTGATTTTCAAACTTCAACTTATATCAGGCTCACACCATCCCTGATTCGCTTCTTATAAGTAAATATGAAATTTTACTTTCCCTATCAACGCAACATGAATATATATTTGTTAAAAAATTATATTTCATTTAGCATTCTTTAGTCAAGACTAGTATCATTATTTTGTTGAATTTAATTCAGATGCATCCAATTCATATTCTAATAAATGATCCCAATCATCATTATTAAGCATATCTAATTGTGCTTCGATTAGCATTTTAAAACGTGTACGGAACACTTTTGATTGCTTCTTCAATTCTTCAATTTCTAATGCGATTTTTCTTGCCTTAGATAATGATTCGTTAACAATTCGATCTGCGTTTTTCTCTGCTTCTTTAATGATAAGCTTCGCTTCTTTTTGAGCGTTACGTTTCACTTCTTCTGCAGCCTCTTGTGCAACAACAATCGATTTATTTAACGTTTCTTCAATTGTATTATAATGGCCAATACGGTCTGTTAGTTCACTTAATCTTTCTTCTAGTTCTTTTTTCTCACGAATAATATTTTCATAATCCTTAATGATTTGGTCAAGAAATTCATTTACTTCATCTTCATCATATCCACGAAATCCCTTAGTGAATTCCTTATTATGGATATCTAACGGTGTTAATGGCATAATGCCACCTCCCAAACTTCAATTCTTTATGTATATTCCTAATTTCGACAGTTTCACTTTATTTCCTGCATTTATTTTAAAAAATACAGCGTAACGTGAAAAATTAGTGTTTACTTAAAAAATATTGTAACATACAAACTTAATAAAAAAACTAAGTTTTTTATGCGAACAACAAATTTTGTCATTTTATCACTATTTCTTTCGCTCTATTTCAATTTACCTACAATAATACGATATTTATCTTTTTTTGTTTTGCCTTCAATTGATTTAATCGTAGCCCTTCCTTCTCCCCTGACAGAAAAGACATCACCTTCTTCACAAACAAAAGCAACGTTTTCATTGAGAACAAAATTCACTTTTACTAATCCTTGTACTATATAATTTTTGGCTTTTTCCCTTGAAAAATTATATATGGCTGATAAGACAGTATCTAATCGCAGAGAAGACGTTGTAGTGGATAGTTCTATCCAGTCTTCTTTATGGGAAATGATATGATTAAAGCTTTTTGGAATGAGTGTGACTTTTGCTTTCCCAATAGAATCAAGTTGTAATCGTACATAATCTTCCATTTCCTTTTCCACTATAAATTGAACATCTCCGTTTTGACTAATAATATCTCCATACTTATTTCTGTTCAGGCCTAGAGACATTAAACTTCCCAAAACGTTTGGGTGTTCGATTGTGACAAATTTTTTAGGATATTGTACATCGATTAAGGAAAGGCTAAAATCATCTTCCTTGACTTCGTAGTAATCAGGATAGATTATGGCTCTTTTTCTTTCTGCGTGCTCATATCCACCAGACAGCTGAAACTTAACATCTTGTTGAGTTCCAATAATCATACCTAAGATTTTTTGTTCTCGAGGATCAAGAAAATCAGTCAATTTAGGGGCATATGTATTCTCTACATAGTTTCTAAAATTTATCACCTGATCGATAAACTCTTTCTCTTCTGGACGAAAATGCTGATAGATAGACATACTCTTACTCCTTTTCCCATAGAAAAAGGGCTAAATTAGCCCTAACTTTGAAAATTGATAATTAAAATTAATAAGAAAACATTTAGTTAAATAAACCACATTGCTAGTTGTCGAACTCCTGCACCTGCTAAGTTCAACACAAAAATCGCAACGATTGGTGAAATATCAATCATTCCAAGTGGTGGAATAACTTTTCTAAACATCTCTAAGTATGGTTCGCAAATTCGAGCAAGGAATACACCTATTGATGTTTCACGAGCGTTTGGAATCCAAGACATAAAGATATAAATAATTATTGCATAAGAGTAATAATGTAGTACCCTAGCCAAAATACCAATGATCAAATCCATTAGTAGTTACCACCTCGAATCTTCATATTCTGCATCTTGCAGTATTTGTGAAATATTTCCTGATACTTCTACATTATCTGGTGTACATAGGAAAATATCTGTCCCTATTTTTTGAATATCTCCACCTATTGCATAGACAGTACCACTTAAAAAGTCGACAATTCTCTTTCCTTGATCCTTTTCAATTCGCTGTAAATTTACGACTACAGCACGTCTATTTTTTAATTGGTCTGCTACATCTTGAGCTTCTGCATAAACTCTCGGCTCTGATAAATAGACTTTTGAAGATTTTTGAATACTTTGTAGACTTACCACATTTTGATTATTCTTCGGTTGAATATGAGATGTATGGTTGTGTTGAACTGGCTGCTTATAATGTTGTTTCGCTGGTTCAGCCGCTTCTTCATGGTAACTTCCTTGTTCTTCTTCGTAATCTTCATCTTCTAAAAAGAAAAATGTCTTAATTTTTGATTTAATACTCACTTGTTCTCCCCTCCTACTTTTCCTTATTCTCGTTTCCTACTAATGCTGTCCCAATTCGTATCATGGTTGCTCCTTCTTCAATCGCGATTGTATAATCATTAGACATTCCCATTGAAAGCTCTGTACATGGTGCATATGGTAACTGTAATGCTTGCACTGTTTGTTGTAATTCTTTCAAGCTTTTAAAACATTTACGCAAGATATCTTTATCTTCTGTAAGGGGAGCCATAGTCATTAGTCCAACAATATGAACATTTGAAAATTCAGCTAACTGTTCCACAAAGCTAGGCACTTCTTCTATTGATAATCCATGCTTTGATTCTTCTCCAGAAACATTTACTTGTATAAAACAATTAATCTTTTTATCGGCTCTTTTATGTATTTCTTTCGCTAGTGAAATTCGATCCAATGAATGAATATAGTCTACATGATTAATAATACTCTTTACTTTTCTTGTCTGCAATGATCCAATAAAATGCCATACTGGTTCATTTTGCAACACTTCATATTTTGGGAGTAACCCTTCTTCACGATTTTCTCCAAGATTTATTACACCAGCTTCCACTGCCTCTTTTGCTCTTTCGATTGAAACATATTTTGTTACAGCAATTACTGTAACTTCACTAGGTGAACGATTTGCTCGTAAACAAGCAGCCTCTATTTCACTTTGAATGAATGCTAAATTATCTTTAACTAACATTTCTATTACAAACCCTCTCTCCATCCAATATAACTCATCATTCTTCCTGTACTTCCTTGATCTCTTCTATGTGAATAAAAAAGATTATCCTCATCAAATGTACAGTAGTTCGTAATGTTTATATTATTTTCCACTATCCCTGCCTGAAGTAAAATTTGTTTGTTTACTTCCTGTAAATCCAAACGATATTGTCCAGGGGATACTACTTGATATGCTTTTTCTTTAGAAGTTATCACTTTATTTACTTCGTTTATTACACGATCATCGACAATATAATGACAATCTTTTATCGAAGGTCCAATAACAACCTGAATTTCCTCTGCAGGAATCTTGTGTGCAGAAAAAACTTCCACCATTTTGTTTGCAATTAATTTTACTGTACCTTGCCAACCTGCATGAGCAATACCTATTGCACCAGTTTTCGGATGAAGAAAATACAATGGAACACAATCTGCATAACAAAGTGTTAACAATACATTTTTCTCCATTGTAAATAAACCATCTGTATCTTTAATTGCACTTTCATAGTCTTTAGAACCGAACCCAACATGTTCATTTGTTACAACTAAAATATGGTGATGATGTGTTTGTTCTGCCCCTACCCATTGTGATAAAGGGAAATCAAGTTTATCAGCCACTATTTGGCGATTTTCTACAACTGTTTCTTTCAAATCATTCACATGAAAAGCCATATTTAAACTAGCTAAGCCATCTTTACTGTTCCCGCCATTTTTCGTAGTAAAACCAGCTACTAATAAGGGATTTTCTTTTTCCCATAAATCAATGCTGAAATATTCCTTGTTTTTTAAAGTAAAAGGCTCCATTCACTTAACCTCATCTTTTTGTTCTAGTTTACCATATGTCAGTAGATTGGTCATAGCAAAACCTGATTTTTAACAATTATGTATTGGAAAATTAGTAAAGGCTACATAGTTTCGTTCTATATATGTAGATTTGACCAATAGAAAAGGGCAAGACTCGATAAAATATAGGAATAGTTGGCCATACAACATTATCTATACTTTACAGAGATCTTTCCCTCTACTTTTCTATCCTTAGCTTTGGATATTCTTATTCATTTGTTTAATAGCAGCTTTTTCCAATCTTGAGACTTGTGCTTGTGATATACCGATTTCCTCCGCCACTTCCATTTGTGTTTTCCCTTGGAAAAATCTCTTTCTTAAAATCAATTTTTCTCTGTCATTTAAGCGGCGCATTCCTTCTTTTAATGCTAATTCTTCTACCCATTGAATATCTTTATTTCGCTCATCACTTAATTGATCCATTACATAAATTGGATCGCCACCATCATTATAGATAGGTTCAAACAGTGATACTGGGTCTTGAATAGCATCTAATGCAAACACAATATCTTCATGAGGAATATCAAGTTCTTTTGCGATTTCCTCTGCTGTTGGTTCTTTTGATGTTTTATTCATCAATCGTTCTCTAACCTGTAATGCTTTATAAGCAATGTCTCGTAGAGATCTAGATACCCGAATAGGATTATTGTCTCGTAAATACCTTCGTATTTCACCAATAATCATCGGAACAGCATAGGTGGAAAATTTCACATTTTGACTTAGATCAAAATTATCGATAGATTTCATAAGACCAATACAACCCACTTGAAATAAGTCGTCAACGAATTCTCCACGGTTGTTAAACCTTTGAATGACACTTAATACGAGACGGAGATTTCCATTTACGAGACTTTCTCTTGCGGAAATATCTCCCTCATGCATTTGCTTGAAGAGCAATCTCATTTCTTCGTTCTTTAACACTGGAAGTTTAGATGTATCAACACCGCAAATTTCTACTTTATTTCGAGTCAATCTATTTCCCTCCTCACAGGAGCTGCTGTACAAAAAACAGTATCTCCTCGAGAAGGAAAAATATGCATCAATGGAATTTTTGTTAAATTCTCAATTTATGATAATTTTCACTTTTTCCTTTAATAACAATAATTAAAAGGCTGAAAAAATTTTTAGACCATTTTATTAAATTCTTTTTGAAGTCTCTTTATAATTCTTTTTTCTAAACGAGAAATATACGACTGAGATATGCCTAACATATCAGCTACATCTTTTTGTGTTTTCTCTTCACCAGTTCCTAATCCGAAACGTAGCTCCATTATTTGCTTTTCTCTTTTCGAAAGCTGATGCAATGCTTTTACTAATAGTTTTTTGTCTACACTTGCATCCAATTCTTTTGTAATAATATCATCTTCTGTTCCCATTACATCAGATAGCAATAATTCATTCCCGTCCCAATCGATATTTAATGGTTCATCAAAAGAGACCTCTGATCGAATTTTATTATTTCTTCTTAAATACATTAAAATTTCATTTTCAATACATCTAGAAGCATACGTTGCTAACTTTATTTTTTTCTCAGGATTAAACGTATTTACGGCTTTTATTAGCCCTATTGTTCCAATACTAATTAAATCCTCAATATTAATACCGGTATTTTCAAATTTTCTCGCAATATAAACAACTAAACGTAAATTTCTTTCAATCAGCATGGAACGTGCTGCTTGATCGCCATTAGGAAGTTTAGCTAAAAGTATTTCCTCTTCTTCCTTCGTTAAGGGAGGAGGCAATGCTTCACTTCCACCAATATAAAAGACTTCATCTGTTTTTAAGCCTAGCTTCATTAAAAATTTATACCAAAGATAAGAAATACGAAGCTTCCATTTGTTCATGTGAATTTCCTCCTTCTAAACGATGAATTATCTGAGTATAGTATATTAACTGACCTTTTCTTCCATTGTTTTCCTACCTAACAGCATTTTCGGATGTACAATACAATCAAAGACATCTTCTGAAGATAACACTTGATTCGTTAAAGAGATAAGTCCTTTATCGACTTCAATTATTTCTTGGTTTATTGTTATAGTCAGCTTATTCGGTTTAATGGCAATAATAAGCTGATGGTCTTTCCCTACAACCTTATATGGAATAATTCTCATCTTGCTTTCCCACTCTGGTGAGATAGCCTTTTTTCCGTAAATGATATCTTCAGGCTGTTCAATTAAAGCGATTAATTCTGTTGGAATAACCTCTTTTATATTTTTTAGTGATACAAACATAACTGGAAGTCGAGAAATAGGATCATAAACTTGATTACCACTATCCACTAATCCTTTTAACGTAATCGTTTTATCATTTAGTAGGATAGAAACATCTACAATCTGATCATATTGTATTTTTGTTATTTCAATTCCTTCTACATTCTTTCTGGAAAAATACCATACAATCGGAAATCCAAGGAGTACAAATAACCAGCTTATTGGATCACCAAATCCTCTTACACTTGCAAGTAGGACTGAAGACGAAAGTTCAAAATCAAATTGTACAAAATAATGCGCCCCTATTAATCCACCACCGATCAAAAATGTAGTCATATAAAATAGCATTAAATTTTGACAGTAATAGCGGAATTTTTTATAGCCAAAGGCAGTTCCTACCATGGCAATAGAGAATAGTAATTTTGAAAAAGGATGACTGGTATATGAGCTTAGTGGTGTGACAGCTAGCAAGATGATACAAGAACCTAAAAGCCCCCCAAGGAGGATTCTCCAATGTATAATCTTCCTTTTTAAAAGGATACCAGTTAAATAAAGTAATAAGCTGTCAAACAAAAAGTTTAAAAGCCAAATTACATCTAAATAAATGGCCAAGCATGTAACTCCTCCTCTCCTCAGATAGAAGCTTTGTTGGAAAAAGCCCAAAATTGGTATCAGCTATTCACTGCGTTTTTTCAATAGCAAGATTATCCTCAAGGGAATAAGATCTTCCTATGTACATTGTTTTTCCATTTAAAGAGTTAGTTAGCTAAAAACAACTATTCTCTTTTTAAAGAAGACAGGAATTTCCACAATCCAATAATTGGCCTAATCAACTTGAAAGCAATCATCCTATCGGTGATCCTTCTTCTCTATTAATCTGATACGAAAAAGTATAACCTACTTGTCATTGAAATTCTGTCACTTTATGTAATCAAAAAACGAGAAATTTTCACTATTTATCATGGTTTTTGTCACTATTCATCAGAAGGGTAAATTCAAGGTTCTACTAAAATATTTACAGTTTATTTATGGAGAAAAAAATAGATGATTATAAAAAAACGATAAAAAAATAAAAAACCTCAGAATATATTCCGAGGTTTTTTATCTTATTAATCCAAAGTGGAAAACCACTTGGTTATTACCTTCTACGATTTCGGTTTCTTAAGAAGGTTGGGATATCTAATGCATCTTCATTTTGTTGTACATTATTTGTTCTTGGTTGTTGCTCTTTAGGAGCATGGTTTTCTTCTCTTTTTACTTCTCTTGTAGGAGATGTAGTTGCATTATTAACCGGCTTCATCGTGCCAAATGCTGGTCTGCCTTGTGGCGCTTGAGATAAGTCTTGATTAAATCCTGTAGCAATTACAGTTACGATGATTTCATCTTTTAAGTTATCATTAATAACCGATCCAAAAATCATGTTTACGTCTTGGTCAGAAGCAGATGCAACGATATCTGCAGCTTCCTGCACTTCATATAAGCTTAGATTCGTTCCACCAGTAATATTCATTAACACACCTTGAGCTCCATCAATAGATGTCTCAAGAAGCGGAGATGAAATAGCTTTCTTTGCAGCTTCTGCAGCACGGTTTTCTCCAGCAGCAACTCCGATACCCATTAAAGCAGAACCTTTATTAACCATAATTGTTTTCACATCTGCAAAATCCAAGTTAATTAATCCAGGAGTTGCAATTAAGTCAGAAATACCTTGAACCCCTTGACGCAATACATTATCTGCTTCTCTGAATGCTTCAAGCATTGGAGTTGATTTATCCACTATTTCTAATAGACGATCGTTTGGAATTACAATTAACGTATCAACTGCATCCTTAAGAGCTGTTATACCACTAGCAGCATGTGTGGAACGTTTACGACCTTCAAAAGAAAATGGTCGTGTTACCACTCCAACTGTTAATGCACCCAAATCATGGGCAATTTGTGCAATAACAGGGGCAGCACCAGTACCTGTTCCACCGCCCATTCCAGCAGTTACAAAAACCATATCAGCGCCTTTTAAAGCTTCTTCAATTTGTTCTTTACTTTCTTCTGCTGCTTTCTTTCCAACTTCAGGATTTGCACCAGCTCCAAGTCCTCTTGTTAATTTACCACCTATTTGCATTTTAATTTCTGCTTTAGATAGATTTAAAGCTTGTGCGTCTGTATTTACAGCAATAAATTCTACCCCTTGAACACCATGTTCAATCATTCGGTTAACGGCATTATTTCCACCGCCACCTACTCCTATAACTTTAATTACAGCTAGTGAATCAATATTTGTATCAAATTCCAACATGACAAATCCTCCTAATTCGTCGATATTCTGCAGTATCGAACTGTCCGCATCATAAATATCTCTTTGGTGATATGGAGTAACTACTAATCATAAGCTTAAAAAGCTTTTAATTCAAATTTATAGCCTGTCCATTAATCTTTAGTTTGGTTATAAAATCTCTATATCTTAGAATCAAATTAATCGAAGAAATAGCCCATGAATTTTTTAAATTTAGAAGGCCCTTTATCTACTTGTTTTTTCTCATACGCTGGGACTGTACTTGGCTGTTTTTGCACCTTCTTTTCTCTATTATCAGAAGGGACAGGAACAGGATTATTCATATTTCCGCCTTGTAGTTTACTATTTTTATAGGAGAATTTGATTAAACCAACAGCAGTTGTATATTGTGGTTCTCTAACTCCAATATAATCTGGAATAGCAATTCTAATTCGGCTTTGGAAAATATCTTCTGCCAACTCAAGTATACCTTTCGTGCTTGCTACTCCTCCAGTTAAGACAAATCCACCTGGAAGATCGTATACTCCTAATCTAACAAGCTCTTGAGCTACAAGTTCAAAAATTTCTTCCATTCTAGCTTCAATAATATCAGAAATTTCTAATTGGTTAAACTGTTGATGTTGATCGCTTCCTATAATAGGAACACTGAATACTTCTTCTTCTGAAGCATGATCATAAAATGCATAACCATATTTTATTTTAATCTTTTCTGCATCTTCTGTAGTAGTACGGAGGCCAATAGAAATATCTTTGGTTATATTGTCCCCACCTACTGGAATAACACTAGTTGCTTTTAGAAAACCATTTTCAAATACAGCAATGGTTGTTGACCCACCACCAATATCAACAAGTGCAACTCCTAGGTTTTTTTCATCTTTTGATAAAGCAAAGGAACCTGCAGCAAGTGGTTGTAATGAAATATCTAGTATTTCTAATCCAGCTTTTTCTACACATCTTAAGGTGTTATGTAAAATTGTTTTACTACCTGTAATAATGGTACCTTCCATTTCTAAACGAACACCAATCATTCCTCTTGGATCAGTTATTTCATCTAATCCATCTACGATAAATTGTGTAGGAATGATGTCAATGATTTCTCTTTCAGGCGGTATGGAAACTACTTGAGCAGCATCCTTTACCCTAATTACATCATCAATTGTAATTTCGCGATTTTCACTCGAAACTGCAACTACTCCATGAGAGTTTTGCAAGTTAACATGATTCCCCGAAACGCCAACAATTACTTGTTTAATCTCTATACCGACCATTCTTTCAGCCTGTTCAATTGCTTGTCTTATAGAATGCACTGTTTCATCTATATCGACAATTGAACCTTTCTTTAAACCCTCTGAAGGGACGATACCTACTCCAATAATATTTAAAGAATCCTGAATCATTTCACCAATGATTACTTTTATGCTGGATGTACCGATGTCAAGACTTACATATAATTCATTGCTGTTCATTCTCGGGCACCTCCTTTTGCATTTTAAATATTGTGAACAACAAGTTAAAGTCAATAAGACAAATGGATTAACCTCTATCAAGAGGATTATAGTCATTATACCTAGTTCATTATCTTCAAATAGAAATAAGTTAAAAGATGCAACTTAATCTATTTTACCGAAAGAACTTCCTATTTTCACTAAGTTTTTACATTGTGTCAATATTTTCTTTTTTACAACTTTTTATATGGGACTAAGTACTTATCTCTTTATTCATAATGGCTTATAACACATAAACTATTATTTATTAATAATTAAATTATTCGCCAAAATTAATATATTCCCTTTTTTATCTATCATTTTTTTTTACTTTTTCTTTCTCGCTTTTATTAGATTTTGTAAGAACTATTCTTCTAATAACAGATATATTCTGAAATAGCCTTACTCCAAAAGCAAAAATGGCAGCTAAATATAAGTCTACACCAAGATGAACCCCGAGAAAAGCTAAACTTGCAGCTAGAGCAATATTAAAGAAGAAACCTGAAACAAACACTTTCTCATCAAATATATTTTGCAGATGTGCACGTATTCCTCCAAAGAGAGTATCTAATGCTGCTAAAACTGCAATGGAAAGATAATTAGCATATTCTTCTGGTACCTTAATATCTGTTAATAACCCTAATGCAATACCTATTACTAATCCAAAAATAGGAAGCCACATTAAGAATCCCCTCCTTCTTCCGTCTTAACTGATTCCAAATAATGAACCTTAATGGAATCTTGGTAAGGAGGTATCCTTACTTTATCTTTCGGCTCGTGGACAATTAATTGAAGATTAGATAGAAAAAATTCATCTGCTGATTTAGAAACCTTCATATAATTATATAGTTTTTCTGCACTGTTCTTATCTTTAGTTAGAACAATAATTTCTAATGGAAGCTGATTGATAGGGACACCATTTATTTTCAACACATTATTGACTTCTCTTATTACCGTGTTATTCACATACCGGTTACCATTGATCGAAATTTCGTCAGCTCCATACATGTTTAATTCATTTATTAAACGTTGTAATAAATCAGAGGTAACGATGCCTGGCTGTTCATCTAATAATATATTTTCATTTACTGATTCTATCGTAAGTTCAAGCCCTTCCCCAATCTGTTTCGTCAAGCCTGCTTCCTCTTTTAATTCTGCAAGAGTTTCCTGTAACACTTTTTCTTTAGTAGAAGCTGTTTCACTTTCATAATCATCCACTTTTGAATTATTAGAACGTATTTCACTTAATAGTTGAAGTTCTAATTCCTTTTCCCGTAGTAGATCTTCTCTTAGTTCCCAAACATCTCTTGTATCTCGATCTGCTGGTTCCTTCATTGTCTGAAATTGAACAGCAATCATAAAACCAATTATTAAAGTAATTCCAGACATTATTAGAAATTTTTTATCCACACTCATCATACTTTCTATAGATATCTACTTATTAGCTATTAATGGATTCATTTGGATAGATTGTTTTTTTTCAATCGTCACTTTGACGTTATCATTTACTAATAAATCTTTGACTCCTCCATTTATATTAATAGCTCCTTCTAATACTTTACTGTCCCCTATAGCAGAAATTACAAATGGAGCTGGATGTTGGTATCCATCTACTTCAATAACTGGTCCATTACAAAGAATATAGGAGTTATGAGACAGCCTTTGTCCATTAATGCTAATGGCATCTGCTCCTGCAATATATAATTCATTTATTACCTTGAAAACATGATGTTCATGCACCAAATAATTAGCTACATTTCCGTCTTCTGGGTTATAATCCCCGTCTTCAAGGGTAATTTGTAATCCGCTTCCACGAACCGTTACTTTTCCTAAAAACAGCCGATATTTTTCTGCATCATCTGCTAAAGTATTATAAGATTCTCTTTCATTAGAAAGCTGCTTTTCTATATCTACTAACTTTTCTTGGGATTGTTTTAATTCTTTATACAATTTATTATTTTTTTCTTCCTGCTCAATTAAATCATTTCGTAACTGTAAGTCTTGTTTAAACTGACTATCATTAATAGTTGGTTTTTCCTTATCTTTATTCGTCAATTGATAAGAAAAAGAAATCATAAAACCCAGTACAAGGAAAACCAAGGAGAAGATAACATTTCTTCTCTTTTTTTTAGTTTTCACGTTTATCTTCACCCTTTGTATCAAATGCTTTAAAATAAGATCCAACTTCTAAATCAATAATTCCTTTTTTATCTGTATTTAATTGTGCAAGGATAGATGGATAATGCTCCATTTTCTCCGAAAAAGAAGATAAAGTTGCTAATACTTGATTTCCGTCATTCATGAACACGGTTATATGATAAGGATCTGTTTCCTTTGGAGTGTAGCTAATTTCAGAAATTGCATTATATACTTCCACTGGCAATTTATTTAACTCTTCACCAAGCATAGCAATAGCTTTCTTTTGATTTTTCACCATATTTTTAACAATTGGTGCATCATATGGAATATCAGACAGTTCTTTCTCTTTTAGTACTCCCCCAGTTTCGATAAGCGGTATATACTTATTTCCATCTGCGAGATAAGCAACTTTCTTATATTCTTTAACAGATATTTGAACAGTGTTTGGCAGTCCAATAGAAACCTTTGCTGATTGAATCCCAGCTTTTTCTTTTAATATGGATGCTACTTTCTTTTTATTAATTGTCCAAATATTTGTCTCTTTCCCAAGCCCGCTCATTTTTTCTACATCTTCTATCGAATAAAGATTATTTCCCTTAATTGTAATACTCTTTACATGACTTAAAGGTGATTGAAAATAAATGACACACACTATAATTAGGAAGAATACTAAAAGTAGGAAAATAAGCCTCCTATTTGCCTTTTTACGGCGTTGCTCTTTTAATTTTGGTATGCGATCTTCTAAAGATACTACCTTCCCTTTTTCCAAGTAATCACCTCAAATAATACTAAGATATGCAAACGATGGGTGCTTGTCCACCGTAATTAGGATAATACTGCTTTCGACCGTTATGAACAGTCTATCACGATATAGGAAAAGTAGAAACGTACTATATTACAAATGCCAAGTTCGTTTCTCTTTCCCCACTTCTTAATAGACATTATTTTCTTTTTTCATCCATAACTTTCTTCATTACCTCGAATAATCTCATAGCTGCATCCCTCATACCTAATTTCTTTGAGGCTGTCTTCATTTCCTCTAAAACTTCCTTATTCAACATAATACTGTCGATTTCTTCTACTAATTTCTGTCCATTTAGCTCACTTTCTACTAGCATCTTAGCAGCACCAGTACGTGTCAAAGCTCTGGCATTCTTTTCCTGATGATTATTTGTAACATATGGACTTGGTATTAAAATACTTGGAATTCCTAAAGAAGTTAATTCACTTAATGTTGTAGCACCAGCTCTTGCTATCGTTAAATCAATACTGGTTAAAACTTCTGGCATATTATGAACAAATGGCTTAATAATGACATTACTTGGATTTCCAACTAATTCTATTTCTTTTTTAACTGCTTCGTAATGAACTTCACCTGTCACATACAATATTTGATATGGTTTCTCCCCCAGCTGCGGTAAGGCGGAAATGACAGCATCATTAATAGGTCTAGCTCCTCTACTTCCCCCAACAATAAGTACAGAAGGATCTTTCAGTTTCAAACCAACTGACAATCTTCCTTTTATACCATCTTGATTTAATACTTCTGAAGCCCTTGGATTACCAGTTAAGACCACTTTTTCTTTTGGAAAAAAAGCAGCAGCTTCTTCAAAACAGGTAGCAATTTTATCAACATATTTACTTAAAAATTTATTTGTTAATCCAGGTACACTGTTTTGCTCATGAATAATAGTGGGTATACCTAGCTTACTAGCAGCGTATACTACTGGTCCACAAACATAACCACCTGTTCCAATTACAACATCAGCCTGAAAATCCTTTAAAATAGCTTTACTTTTTGAAACACCGGAAAGAAATCTCCATACCGTTTTCACATTTTCCAAGGATAGTTTTCGTCTAAATCCTGTTATATGTATTGTTTTAAAAGGAATGTCTTCTCTTCTCACCAAAGTACTTTCTAATCCTTGTTCTGTACCTATATAGAGAAATTCAACGTCACCTACTTGTTTTTTGATTTCCCGAATGAAGGCCAATGCAGGATAAATATGCCCACCTGTTCCTCCACCGCTTACTACTATTTTCATTTTCTTCCACCCCAAAACTTACTTCTCTACTAAAATTATTTTTTCTCCTTTTCCATTATAGCTTCAAATAATAAAAACAGAAATAATCTTCCTAATAACTGAAGAAAAATTTTCACTCCAACCTATCAGATACCTTATTGTACAATATTTTAAACCTACTTTAACATTTACTTTAAATTGATATTAAAATGTAACCTTAAAATGACTACTATAAGTAAAATGAAATAAATGAAACCTATTTATTAAATATATGAATATAAATAATTTTCATTCTAAGACCTCAGGGCTTTCCCCTAGATGACGATGCAGATCTTATTAATTTTCCTTCCTATCATGATGTTGTTAATATGCCATTTCCAAATTGAAAATTTTAAAATATTTCTTGAAACTACAGATGATTTAGTTATCTGAAAGTTTTTATTTATCATAATTCTGGTAATTTAATAATTCCTGAAAATTAGTTAATAAATAAAGCCCGAACACATAATGTATTCGGGCTTTTTGCACATAAAATCAGCTGATTACTGTACAACCATTAATAGATTAATATAAAAAGCAGCTTGACTTATTCTATAACCTCAATAAGATAACTCTCTTCAAAAACCTCTCCTGCCTCAAGTCTGTTTCCAAACTTTCTTTCTTGCCAGGTTCCATTAAAATCATCAGCATCACATCTGCCGTACCATGGCTCAATACAAACAAATGGTGCATGCTTTCCCTTCGCAGACCAGATTCCATAGACAGGTGCATCAAAGGTAACCTTTATATAATCTTTTTTATTACAGTCTGCAAGACTTACACTTCTTATTCTGTCATTATAGAAAATCAGGGCATCATTATCGAAAAAGTTATAATCAAGCTTTACATATCCATCTTCTGTTTTAAGATCATAAAATTTATCTATGCATAAGCCTGCCTGTGAAATAAGGTTATACGCAAGACCCTTCTCTTCATCAAAATGAAGATAACATTCTGTCTGATCCCCTTCTGAAACAGGACACATAAAAGCTGGATGCCCTCCAATGGAGAAATACATTTCTCCATTATTTTTATTCATTACCTTCCAGATGACCTTAAACTGTGCCCCACTAAGCTCATATGCAATTTCAAGTTCAAAGTTTAGAGGATATACTTTAAGTGTCTCCTCATTTTCTGTAAGTGCAAATGAAATTCGGCTTTCCGTTTTATCTTTAAGTTCAAATTCCATATCTCTTGCAAAGCCGTGCTGGTTAAGATGATACTCATTTCCATCTAATCTGTAGGTTTTATCCTTAATTCCGCCAACTATTGGAAACAGAACCGGTGAATGACGCTTCCATGCATCTCCTGCATTCCACATATAATCAAAACCTGTTTTCTTTCCTTTTATTTCTGTTAATTCGGCTCCAAAACTGTTAAAACAAACCTTAAGCTCTTCATTTTCAAGATAATAATTCATATCATTTTCCTTTCAAGATATTATATAAGCTTTGTAACTGAACCTTCTTCCTTATCTTCTTTTACAAGCAGCTTGTACAGAGTCCGTGTTATATTAAGCTCATCCATTGCTACTATAATACTTCATCGAGATTTTATTCTTATGTATAAGAGAGGTATTTGTCCTTCCCACTGCCCTTATAAGTATATTTTTAGTCTTATGCTAAAAATCAAAAAAGTTCTAGAAGTTGGGTTTTTATAGCCGAGAAATTCCAGAAGATTACCTCTTATTGTATCAGTTAAATACGCTGTAAACGTTCCTTTATAATACCATAATTTGTGAGAACCATAAAATCCTCTTTTTTCAACTGTTTGTTGATTTAATTCAAAAAAAAAAGAAAAAGCACCTGGCTTTTCCCTAATATCTCGAATATCTACTAACATTTAACAAAATTCCAATTGCGATTAACATAAGAGTCAAAGAAGAACCTCCATAACTTAAAAATGGAAGAGTTATCCCCGTTACAGGCATTAAACCTGAAACAACTCCAATATTAATCATCACTTGAATAGCAACCATTGAAATGATACCTACTGCTAAAAAACTTCCAAATAAATCTTGTGCTCCAAGGGCAATTCTTATTCCTCTCCATAATAATAATGAAAAAAGAAGCAATATAATGGAGCCGCCAATAAAGCCAAGTTCCTCAGAAAGGATAGCAAAGATAAAATCCGTCTGTGGTTCAGGTAAGTAAAAGAACTTTTGACGACTTTCTCCAAGTCCAAGACCAAATAACCCCCCCGGTCCAATTGCGTATAAAGATTGAATGATTTGAAAACCACTACCTAAAGGATCTGACCATGGATCTAAGAAAGATGTAATCCTTTTTATTCGATATGGAGCAGATGCGACTAATCCCACAAACCCTGCTACACCAATCAAACCTAAAATAACAAAATGCTTTATTCTAGCTCCAGAAATAAATATCATAACAATACTCGTCCCAACCATAACTGTTCCCGTCCCTAAATCTGGTTGTAGCATAATCATTCCAAATGCCAAAAAGACTAGTCCAAGGGATGGAAACAGTCCCTTTTTAACCGTTATAATATGTTTCTGATTTTCCGAGAGGAATTTAGCTAAGAAGATAATCATCGCAATTTTCATAAACTCAGAAGGCTGGATGGAAAAAGCACCTACACCTATCCAACTTTGTGAGCCGTTTCTTACTAAACCAACTCCAGGAATTAAGACAACAACTAGTAATATAAAACAAACAATAATTATTGGCTTTGCCCATGTACGCCACGTCCAATAATCAAGATTCATAATAAATATCATTGCTGCAATTCCGACTCCTGCAAAAAGCATTTGCCTTTTTGCAAAGAAAAAAGCATCTCCTAAATTTCGTTCAGCCATTACGGCACTAGCACTATACACCATAATAAGACCAATTGCTAAGAGCGTAAAAGTAATAATCATTAAGATTATATCCGGACTAGTTTTCTTTGATGCCACCATAAACACCTCAAAATGCAAGATTAGGGCTTGCAGCAAGAAAGCACCCGATTTTAGCAGGAGAATCAGAGTGTTAATTCATGGGGTAAAGGAAACATAGAAAACAAAAGTGACGGATATTGCCTTATAGAAAGATCTAAAAGCACAAGAAAAGTACTTTAGTAGAAAAAGGTGGTGTTTTACTCATCATAAGCTTAATCACCACCTCCCTTTCTGAAAATAGCAGCACATTCATTCCATTAATATGCTGAATCATTAATATACGCAATCCATCTCTTTTTGCTTCTAAGAAGTTAAACAGATTCTTTTATCCAACTTCGAGACAAGCCCTTATTTAAGCATATGCACAGCGTTAATAAAAATGTCTCCTCTTTGTTCAAAAGTTTTATATTGATCCCAGCTTGCACATGCAGGGGATAATAATATAACATCTCCTTCTTCAGATAGTTCATAAGCTACTGGCACTGCTTTGTCCACATTATCGACACGTTGAATCGTTTTTATTCCAGCTTGCTTTGCCACTCTTTCTAATTTTGGCGCAGTTTGACCAAATGTAATAATCGCCTTAACATTTTTTAAGGCAGGGATTAATTCATCAAATTCATTGCCTCGATCAAGACCTCCAGCAAGCAATATCGTTGGTGCTTCAAAAGCAGCTAATGCGTTTTCTGTTGCTAAAATATTGGTTGCTTTTGAATCATTGTAAAATCTTCGACCATTCACTTCAGCAATATATTGAAGGCGATGTTTTACACCTTTGAACGTATTTAACACTTTATAAATACTTTCATTTGAAACACCTGTTAATTTAGCTGCTG
>DATMFU010000291.1:0-2793 GCA_035556015.1 Niallia sp.
TCTTCTTTAGTAGAAGCAACAACTGCTGTTTTTCCAAGTTTCTTTGCTTCTTTTAATGCTTTTTCCGACCATGATCCCGTTAGCACATATGCCCCGACTTGATCAGGAGCTAAAAAGTTCATTGGAATCATAGAGAATTGCAGGCTTGCTCCGCCCTGCAGGAATACAATTTCATGCGTATCTGGAATATTAAGCAATTCCGTTAGTGTTTCTTTAGCATGTGTTAATACATCTTCAAACTCTTTGCTGCGATGTGATAATTCCATCACAGACATACCTGTATTTTTGAAATTAACTAGCTCCTCTTGAGCAAGTTGTAAGACAGGTAGGGGAAGCGCAGATGGACCTGCATTAAAATTATAAGCTCGGTTTAACGTAATCACATTAATTCCTCCTCAAATTAGTTCGAACACTCATCATACAAAATGGCTAATGACTGATGTCAGAAAGAATATCATTATACTATCATGAAAACCATGGATTGTGGAGGTAACTTTTCAAAAATTTAAATTAATCTGTAAAGAGAAAATAATAGAAAAAAGATAAATAAAAAGTATACGTAAACATGTTTTGGCAAACATGTAAATGAAATGTTTATATGCTATACTGATGGAAGAAATAATGTGGAGGAACAGAATGAGAGTATTAAAATATGCAATATTAGGGCTCTTAAATCAGGAGGAGCTCAGCGGGTATGACATTACCAGACTTTTTAAAGAAGAGGTTGGTAACTTTTGGAGCGCTAAACACAGCCAGATTTATCCTGAGCTAAAGCGATTAACAGAAGAAGGATTTATTCGCTATGAAACGGTGATTCAAGGCAAAAAATTAGAAAAAAAGATGTATTCGATAACGGAAGAAGGAAGAGTCGAGCTAAGCAAGTGGCTCACTACAATTGATCCTATTCCTGAAACAACTAAAGATGAATTTATGTTAAAAGCTTATTTTGCTTCATCCATGTCAATAGAAGAGTTAAAGCAACAAATAGATAATCAATTATCAAGCAGGAAAGTGAAGCTTACTTTCTTAAAGAAACGAATGGATGACCTTTTAGAAGAAGTTAATCACCACATTACCGTTTCTTCTCCTCAATTTGGTCATTACTTGGTGCTATCTCGCGCTCAAGACCGGGAGACAAGCTATATCAATTGGCTTGAACGTACGCTGAATTTAATTGAAAAAGAACAATAAGAAAAGGTGAGCAGATTATGAGTTGGGGCATAAAATCATTTCAAGAGCTGACAAACGATGAACTTTATGAAATTCTACAGCTTCGCACCTCTATTTTTGTTGTCGAACAGAAGTGTGCTTACTTAGAAGTAGATGGAAAAGACAAATTTGCTTATCACTTGTTCAAAAAAGAGAATGAGAAAATTATCGCATACCTTAGAGTTTTACCAAAAGGAATTAGCTATAAGGAAGCTTCTCTTGGGCGCATTATTGTAAAACAAGCACAGCGCGGTACAGGTCTCGGAAGAGAACTAGTAGCAAGAGGAATTGATTTTCTAGAGAATGAATTGTACGAGAAAACAATTAAAATTCAAGCACAAAGCAGGCTTCAAAAATTTTATGAATCGTTTGGTTTTAAACCTATTTCCGATATTTATTCAGATGAAGGACTCCCCCACGTAGATATGCTAAAGACACCTTAGAAACTTCACCAATTGTGTGAAGTTTTTCTATTTCTGAAACGGGTAAGGTGAAAGAAAGATGTTAGGCTTTAGTACTGCGCAGATAGAATCGATATGACTACTACTAAATTAGTAATTTATGAATAAGATAGATAATAAATTTGTTTCTTTTTACTTATTCTTTGATTTTAAGTAAGTGATATATTGAAGAAAGTAATAATATTGTATATAATGATTTTTGTAACAAAAATGTAACAATTACGTAATATTCTTAATATTTATTGAGAAAGAAATTTGTTGTACATATTGCTTGGAGGCATTTTTATGAGTGCAAAAGAAAAGAAAAATAGGTATATATATAGTTTGGATGGACTTCGAGCCTTCGCTGTTATGTCTGTCATTGCATATCACTTAGGATTTGGATGGGCATCTGGAGGATTTTTAGGAGTTGACGTTTTCTTTGTATTATCAGGGTATTTAATTACCTCAATTTTACTGGTGCAATCTTGGGAAAATCCTTTAAAAAATTTGAGGCATTTTTGGATCAGCCGAACGAGAAGACTTCTTCCAGCTGTGTATGTGATGGTAGTGTTAACTGCAGCGTGGGTTATTTTATTTAACCGGCCATTGTTAACAACGCTACGAGGCGATGCATTATCGTCTATTTTTTATATGAGTAACTGGTGGTTTATTTTTCATAAAGTTTCATATTTTGATAGTTTTGGATCACCGTCACCATTAAAGAACTTATGGTCACTTGCTATTGAAGAACAATTTTATATTGTGTGGCCACTTGTTTTATTGTTGGGTTTGAAATTTATTAAAAAGAGAGGAATTCTTTCTCTTTTCATTTTAGCTGGAGTAATGGCCTCAGCTATTCTAATGTCTTTTTTATATGAGCCAGGAGGAGATCCTAGCCGCATTTATTATGGAACCGATACTCGGCTGTTTGCCCTTTTAATCGGATGTTTACTTGCATTTGTCTGGCCGATGTATCGTTTATCATCAAAAAACCTTCCACCCGTAGGCAAGCAAGTATTAAACGCGGTAAGTATGGTGAGTTTCTTTGTATTTATTCTCTGCGTATGGAGCGTTGATGAGTATACTCATGCATCTTTTCTTTATCAAGGTGGAATGCTGCTGATTTGTTTAAACGCTGCTG
>DATMFU010000292.1:0-8722 GCA_035556015.1 Niallia sp.
ATTTATGTTAAAAATTTGATATTTTGTCGGATTTTATGGATTATTTGTCGTACATTATGTATAATCACCCTTATTGCATTTTTTGATATGATTAAGGAGGTAATCAATTTGGGAAAAGCATTATTAATTGGTGCTGGTGGAGTGGCAAGTGTTGTTGCTCATAAGTGCTGTCAAGTTCCAGATGTATTTGAAGAAATTTGTATCGCAAGTAGAACTCTTTCGAAATGTGAAGCAATTAAAAATAAAATAGATGGTGGACAAACAAAGGTATCAGTAGCACAAGTTGACGCTGATAATACCGAGGAAGTTATTGAATTAATTAATAGCTTTAAACCTGAAGTTGTCATTAATGTGGCATTACCATATCAGGATTTAACAATTATGGACGCTTGTCTTGCTACAGGAGTTCATTATTTAGATACTGCAAACTATGAGCCACCTGAAACAGCTAAATTCGAGTATAAATGGCAATGGGCTTATAAACAAAAATTTGAAGAAGCTGGTTTAACAGCATTGCTTGGAAGTGGATTTGACCCAGGAGTAACTGGTGTTTTCACTGCTTATGCTCAAAAACATCATTTTGATGAAATTCATTATATTGATATCGTGGATGCAAATGGTGGAGATCACGGCTATCCATTTGCAACAAACTTTAATCCTGAAATTAATATTCGCGAAATAACAGCTAATGGTCGTTATTGGCAAGAAGGCGAATGGATTGAGACACCACCTCTATCTGAAAAAAGAGAATATGATTTAGATCAAGTAGGTCCTAAAAATATTTACCTTCTATATCATGAAGAATTAGAATCTCTAGCAGTAAATATTAAAGGTCTTAAAAAGATACGTTTCTGGATGACTTTCTCTGATAATTATTTAAACCATTTAAAAGTTCTTGAAAATGTTGGAATGACATCAATTGAACCTATTATGTATGAAGGAAAAGAAATTATCCCATTACAGTTTTTAAAAGAAGTTCTTCCAGATCCAGCATCACTTGGACCTAGAACAAAAGGAAAAACAAATATCGGTTGTATTATTCAAGGTGTGAAGGATGGTAAGCCAAAGTCGTATTATGTTTATAACATTTGTGATCATCAAGAATGCTACCGTGAAGTAGGTTCACAAGCAATTTCATATACCACAGGTGTTCCAGCAATGATTGGAGCTATGTTAATTATGAAAGGTGTATGGAAAAAACCAGGTGTTTATAATGTGGAGGAATTTGATCCAGATCCATTCATGGAAGCATTGAACAAATACGGTTTACCATGGCAAGAAAATTTCTCACCAACTCTTATAGATTGAGAGGAATGAAATGAAACAAATTGACTTTACTAAAGTGCCATCTCCTTCTTATATAGTAGATGAGCGTTTACTTACAAAAAATTTGGAAGTGTTGAAATCTGTACAAGAGCGTACAGGTGCGAAAATTCTCCTTGCTCTTAAGGGATTTTCGATGCACTCTACTTTCCCTTTAGTTGGAAATTATTTAGCAGGTGTAACTTCTAGCTCTTTATTTGAAGCTCGATTGGGATTTGAAAAAATGGGAAAAGAAGTACATGTATACGCACCTGCCTATATGGAAAGTGAGTTTGATGAACTACTTCAATATACGGATCATATTGTCTTTAATTCATTCCATCAGTTGAATAAATTTAAAGATAAAGTAAAAAATGCTGGCAAAGAAATAGAGGTTGGTCTTCGTATTAACCCTGAATATTCAGAGATAGAGACACAACTTTATAATCCTTGTGCACCATATTCACGATTTGGAGTAACCGTTGATAACTTTAAACCGGAGGAGTTAGAAGGAGTGGACGGGCTCCACTTTCATACTATGTGTGAACAGAACTCCGACACATTAAAAAGAACAATTAAAGTTGTCGATGAAAAGTTTGGAGAGTATATAAAAAAAATGAAGTGGATTAATTTTGGTGGAGGACATCATATTACTCGTCCTGATTACGATATAGAAACCCTTATTGAATCCATTTTATTTATAAAAGAAAAATATAATGTAGAGGTTTATCTAGAACCAGGAGAGGCGATTGCCCTTAATACTGGTTACTTAGTATCAACTGTCCTTGATATCGTTCATAATGGTATGGACATTGCAATTCTAGATACATCCGCTACTTGTCATATGCCAGATGTTCTGGAGATGCCATATCGCCCAAATATCATTGGTGCTGAAATGCCTGGAGAACAAGCATATACTTACCGACTTGGTGGTATGACTTGTTTAGCAGGCGATGTAATTGGAGATTATTCCTTCAAGGAACCTTTGAAACCTGGAGATAAAGTTGTTTTTTGTGACATGGCTCACTACACTATGGTAAAAAATCATATGTTTAATGGTGTTAACCTCCCTTCCATTGCTTCATACAATGAGGAAGAAGGAATTAAAGTTATTAGACAATTCGTTTTTGAAGATTATAGTAATCGTCTATCATAAAACGCAAAAGGGACTGATCTTTATCAGTCCCTTTTACATTTTATCTTATTAATTATTGAAAGCCGTTTTCTCTAGAAGATGCTTCATCCTTAATTTCTTCTCTAAATCCATTAATAGATTCTTCTCGTCTCTTATTCTTCTCTCTAATCATTTCCTTTTCTTCAGTTCCTGCTAATTCCATAGTCTCTTCAGCTTTTTCTATATTTTCTAACGTATTATGAACCATGTCTTGTAATCTTTCTACATTATCTAGTCGATTATCTGGATTGGGTTTATTATTGCTCATTTTGTACCTCCAATATAATGTGATATGTTACGTAAGTATTTTGGATGTCTTTATTTGTTTTTATACAAAAATTAAGAAAAAGTTAAGAATTCTGGAGTATGATACTCAAAGTGTTTCTAGGAAGGGGAAAGAATAAAAATGATAAGTTCTATTTCAAGTACTTCTATTAGTACTTCATCAACAAAAGGCAGTAGTTCATCAGATGTCTATGATCAAATTAAAACATTAGAAAGCCAAAAACAACAATTACAGTCACAAAAAACCCAAATTGAGCAAAATGAATCTCTGAAAGAAGAGGAAAGAGAGAAAAAATTAGAGCAAATAGAAAAACAGATTTCTCAAATTGAAGAACAGATAAGTGCCCTTCAAAATCAAAAATCGGAAACTACTAATGAGAGTTCAGTGACTCAAATACAGCAAGATAATGTGACTATTAGTAAAGAAGCATATACTTTACTTGAATCTTCTAAAGCATTAACTAAATCCACTAAAGAATAAATGATTCATTTAGATAAGACGAATAAAAAAGCTTCTCATTTGTGAGAAGCTTTTCACCATTTATTAACTAATAGTACCTTACCAATAGCTTGTCCTGTTTCTAGATAGTCATGAGCCGCTGCTACTTCTTCTATGGAAAAGATTTTTTTATCAATTAATGGTTTTAAATGATTCTCCTCCACAATCGAAGTGATTTTTCTTAATATTTTGCCATGATCTGCTCTTTTCCTTACATCTAATATTTTCAATAACATAAAAATGACATGTAATGACAAGCCTTTAGCATGTAGTGGAGATAAATCATGAGTAGACCTTGCTGCAATAGATAAGACTGTGCCATTCATACTAGCTGCTTTAAACGACCGATCTAAATTCCCCCCTCCTACTGTGTCAAACACTAATGAGAATCCTTTTCCATCTGTATATTTCTCAACATAATCATTTACAGTTTCATCGTGATAGTTAATAATGTGATCCGCTCCGAGCCTTTTTGCTATTTCTCCTTTTTTCTCGCTTGAAATAGTTGTATATACACAAGCTTCCGCCCATTTTGCTAATTGTATAGCAATATGACCTACACCACCTGTTCCTCCATGTACAAGAATAGAATCACCTTTCTTCAATTTTCCTCGTTCAAATAACGATTCCCATGCCGTTATTCCTACAAGTGGAATAGCAGCGGCATCTTCCAATTTTAGATTTTTGGGTTTATGTGCCAATAATTGAACATCTACAAGCATATACTCCGCTAACGCTCCACCAGTTCCCTTAAAACCACCTGCGCAACCATATACTTCATCGCCAACCTTAAAATCTTCAACTCCTTCTCCTACTTCCGTAATTACTCCAGACACATCTCCCTGTAAAATTGCAGGTAAAGAGGGAGCAGCTGCAGGAACAGCACCGCTTCTGACTTTTAAATCAATTGGATTGACACTTGTTGCAACTACTTTTATTAGTACATGTTTCGGAATTATTTTAGGCTTAGCTACTTCTTGCAATAGAAATTCCTGAGATTTACCAAATTTTTTTATTTGCATTGCTTTCATGTAACTTCAACTCCTTTTACTATCTATTTTACTAAACTTATAAATAATATCTAAATGATAACTATCACTTATTTAATGCTCCATAATGTTTTAAATTATTAATTCTGGATATAAATACTTTAGGAAATATAATTTATTTATGACTATGGGAGGTTAGAAGATGGATGATTTGATGAATAAAGTAGCTTTTATAACAGGAGCGGCATCTGGAATTGGGAAGGCAACTGCAACGGCCCTCGCATCAAAAGGAATGAAAGTTGCTCTAGTAGATGTAAACGTAGAAGATTTAGAAGAGGTTAAGAACTCGATTAACAATAACGAAGGAGAAGCAATATCACTCGAAGCGAATGTTGCAGATCCAGAATCTCTTCATCAAGCAATTCAATCTACAATAGACAAATGGAACAGACTTGACACAGTCTTTATAAACGCTGGTATTAATGGCGCGGTTTCATCTATTGAAGACCTTACTCCTCTAGAATGGGATACGACTATTGAAACAAACCTTAAAAGTACTTTTCTAACCGTAAAATACAGCATTCCTCACTTAAAATCCAATGGCGGTAGCATCATTATCACTAGTAGTATTAATGGTAATAGAATATTTAAAAACTTTGGTATGTCTGCATATAGTACATCAAAAGCGGGACAAGTAGCGTTTGGAAAAATGGCTGCTTTAGAATTGGCTCAATATAAGATAAGAGTGAATATAATCTGTCCAGGAGCAATTGATACAAATATAGAAAAAAATACTTTCAAAGACCAAGAACATTTAGAAGAAATTATTATTCCAGTAGAATATCCAGAGGGAAGTCAACCTCTTAGTCATGGATCAGGAAGCGCAAGTCAAGTTGCAGATCTTGTATCCTTTTTAAGCTCTGATTTATCTAATCATATTACAGGAACAGAAATTTATATTGATGGTGCAGAATCGTTATTATAATTGCCAATTTACTAACCACTAGACTTTCTTGCTCTAGTGGTTGTACTTTTTTATTTGAAGCATCCTACATTCCCTCTATTTAGATTTATGCTACAATAAGACTACTTTCAATTAAAGGAGTGCAGTATATTGAATCCAACTATACATACTTTAACGAATCATCGTTCTTATCGACAGTATCAAGATAAGAGCGTTCCAAAGGAAATAATTGAGGAAATCATGAGAGCTGCACAAGCTGCTCCTTCTTGGATAAATGGCCAGCATGTTACAGCTATTCTTATTCGTGATACCGATAGAAAAAACAAGTTAGCAGAATTATGTGGAAACCAAAAACACATTAATAATGCACCAGTTTTCCTCGTATTTTGTGCCGATTTTTATCGTGCAAAGCTTGCCAGTGACATGGAACAAAAAGACTTCAAAGCTATTGAAGATATCGATACACTTATAGTTGGCGCAACTGATGTTGGAATATTTATGCAAAATGCAATTAGCGCAGCGGAATCTTTAGGTTTAGGTGTAGTTCCAATCGGGGGTATACGCAGAAATTCTCTAAAAGTAATTGAATTTCTAGAATTGCCACAATATGTCATTCCAATATGTGGTTTATGTTTAGGTTATCCAGAAGGCGATCCTGGTCTAAAGCCTCGTTTACCATTAGAAGCTGTATTACATGATGAGCATTACCAAACAGAGCAACAAGAGATAATAAAAGCATATAATACTATATATAAAGATTATTTAAAAAATCGCGGAGATAAAGAAGCGGAATGGACGGAAAGAATCGCTTCCTTTTATCATCAATCCTACTATCCAAGTAATGCAAGTATGATTAAGCAACAAGGCTTCCTTGCTAAAGATATGGATAAATAATAATATATGAAAAATAGCCCTACTACCTTTAACTATTGTTTTCAAGGTAGTAGAGCTATTTTTATTTTGGAAAAATCATTTCAAAAGTTGTTCCTTTACCTAAGATGCTATCCACTTTTATAACACCATCATGTTTCTCAACAATCCACTTAGCAATAGAAAGGCCTAAACCTGTTCCTTCAATATTTGAGCGGGATTGCTCTACTTGATAAAAACGATCAAATATCTTTGGAATGTCCTCTTTAGGAATACCAGTGCCGTTGTCTCTTACCTCTATTACAACAGAATTTGATTTCACCTTAGCTTCTAAGGAGATTTCTCCTCCTTCTGTTGTAAATTTCATGCTGTTGTCGATTAAAATGACTAGTAACTGGTGTATTCTCTCTTTATCACCATTAAATAAAATCTCTTTCTTTACATCAAGTTGAAACTTTTTCCCTTGAAATTCAGCGATATCTTCATATTGAAGAATTACTTCTTGTAATAACTCGTTTATAGAGAAAGTGGTTTTTGTTATTTCTGCTTGATTAGAATCTGATCTTGCTAGCGTCAATAGGTTCGTTACTAGTTTGCTTAATCGCCTTGTTTCTTTAGAGATAACGGAAATATCCACTGCCTTTTCTTGTATGGTTGCTTCAGGTTCCCGAAAAAGCAAATCTGTTCTTGACTGTATAACAGCAAGTGGTGTTCTTAGCTCATGGGAAGCATCGGAAACAAATTGTTGCTGCGCTTCCCATGAGCGTTGAATAGGTATCAGAGCTCTCCCTGCTAAAAAGTAACCTGCTATTATAGCAAATATACTTCCTATCAAACCACCAACTGTCATAATCACAATTAATTGGTTTAACATACTCTCTTCTGAATCAATATTTCTAAGCAATTGGAAAGTTTTCATTTCCCCATTAAGTTTAATGGTAGTAGAAATAGTTTGGAAAGTAAGACCATTAGAAGATGTCTTTTTTTCTAGGTTGTCTAATTGTGATGGCTGAAACTCTTTTTCCTCACTTGTATAATCAATCATTGAATTTTCCGTAATACCTTCTATTTCACTATCCTTGTTCCATTGAATTAAATTAAGTTTTGGTTCAAGCATTGGCATACGACCAGTAATTCTACTATTTCTCTCATCTAAACTTTTTATGTTTTCAATTCCCTTGTATAATGATTGATTTACTTCTATATATATCTGTTTTTGCGTGTAATGGTAGATGGTAGATCCCAATATAATTATCAACAAAATAAAAACAAGAGAATTTAATATAGTAAGCTTAATTTTAGTTTTGCGAAACATGGATAGAAATTCTCCTTATAATTCCTTTAAAATATATCCAACTCCTCGAACTGTTTGAATATCTTTATGGTATTCAAAAGGTTCTAACTTTTTCCGTAGTTGATGAATAAACACTTCTACAATTGCAATTGTTGTGTCTGAATCAAACCCCCAAATTCGATCAAAAATCTGTTCTTTGGTTAAAATCTTGCCGTTATTTTGAATAAGATATTCTAACAATTCGTACTGTTTGATTGTAAGTTTAATAGGAGATCCTTTCACCATTACATCATTTTCTCTTCCAGTTAAAACTATCTCTTTATATTTTAATCCAGCATCTAAATCTAATGCTCCACTTCTTCTTAAAAGAGCTTTTATTCTTGCCTGAAGTTCAGGCTCTTGGAACGGCTTTACTAAATAGTCATCGCCACCATACTCGAGCCCCTTTACTCTATCTTCCAAGGAATCCTTAGCAGTCAAAAATAACACAGGAGTATTTATTCTTTGTTTTCGAATACGCTGAACAATTTCAAAACCATTTAGATGAGGTAACATTACATCAAGAATAATTAAGTCATAAATGTTTTGCTCTGAATAAAATAGTCCATCTTCCCCATTATCTGCTGTATCTACGGTGTATTCCGACTCTAAAATAATTTTAATCGATTCAAGTAATGAGATATTGTCCTCCACTACTAATATTTTCATGAGAATCTTTCTCCTTAATATCATTTCACATACTTATAAATTATTTATCTCTAGTATTTTAATAAACCACTTTGTTATTTACTATAAGAATTAATTCTTAACTTCTCCTTAATATATTATCGTAAAAAGACAATTTTTCTTTACTATACAACCTCTGATAAAAGGAAATAATTTGCTAATTTATTATTAACATGCGTTTGCCAATTATCTAATGGTATATTTAATTTATTTAATAGTTTATAACCGTGAACCCACGCACTCATTTCTGCGTTTACACGATATGACCAATTATTCAACCATTTATCATGGTCTAGATCACCATTTTTATAATCTATTAAATGACCTATCTCATGGGCAAGAGCATATGTATTCTCGAGACTAAAATAATAAGGTATGGTGATATACATATTGGTGTTAAAACTAATTTTTCTTGTTGCATCATATACTACTTTACATCCAAAATCCTCTGCAATCTTAACAACTTCCAAAAATTTATCTTCAGATAACATCACGAACGAATCTATCTCCTTTACCAATATTTTCTAACGCAAAATTTATATTAAAATGTTTATTAACGACGAATTCGGCTATATAACAAATGTACAATTTATTAAAAATCTTAATTAGGAGTGATAGT
>DATMFU010000293.1:0-9504 GCA_035556015.1 Niallia sp.
TATTACATTTTCTTTTCAAGCATGTCACAAAGTACTATATGTTTCATATCCTGTCATTATTTACTATTATAATAGTACTACAAAATGACCATTTTCCCCTTTATTTTTATGATTTTTTCCCTAAATAGTACTTTTTATCTACAAACACCTATCAATTATTGGAAAAATTTACATTAACACACCAATTTTATAAAACGTTTTCAATATTTCGTTGGTTATTTTCGACAAATTCCAACCTATAAAAAGAAAAAAATATCTCCAAATTAGAGATATTTTAATAATCCTATTCATTATTCAAATCCTTTTCCTAACACTTCAGAAGCATCTGTAACGATAACAAAAGCAGCTTCATCAATTGATTTTACAAGTTGCTTTAGTTTAGTGAATTGCGATTGATCCACCACACACATTAAAATTGGTCTTTCAGAATCTGTATATCCACCATGTGCTGTCAATTTTGTTACACCACGGTCTATTTTCTTTAATATTCCTTCACGTACTTCTTCTTGCTTGTCAGTTATAATTAATGTCATTTTAGATGTTCCAAACCCGACTTGCACTAAATCAATGGTTTTGCTTGTTACAAATAATGCAATTAACGCATATAAGCCTTGCTCAATACTAAAAACAAGAGATGCTGTTACTACAATGATTCCATCGATTAAAGCAACGCATTTTCCTAGAGAAATTCCAGTATATTTATTGATTATTTGTGCCGCTAAATCGGTTCCTCCTGTAGATGCTTTCCCTTTAAATACAATGCCTATTCCAAGTCCCACACCTATACCACCATAAAGAGCAGCAAGTAATGGTTCATTTGTCCATGGACTTAAATCCTTGGACAAATAGACAACAAATGGAAGGAAGATAGTTCCTACTAAAGTTTTAACTCCAAAATTTTTCCCTAATAAAATAACACCTAAAATAAATAACGGTATATTAAATGCCCATTGGACGTAAGCTGGTTCCCAATCAAATATTTCTTTAGTAATTGTACTAATCCCACTTACTCCACCAGAAGCAATTTGATTCGGTAATAAGAATAAGTTGAACGATAAAGCGACAATTGCCGCCCCAATAAGCACGTATATATATTCGCGTACTTTCATAAAATGACACCTCTTTATTTTTTATCATTTTTTGTCAAAATGACCTACTTTTTTACATAGTATTTCCTAAACATACTTTTGCATTATTTTACATATTTCGCATACCTAAATGATGAAAAGAAAGGAAGGGAGATGTTTTCCCAAGCAGAGAGTATATCACCTATTTTTTCTAGTGTAAATGGTGGCTGATTAGCGTGGTAAAGCAATGAATGGAGAGAAAGAAGAGAGAAAAATAGAGCCAGACTTTAATAGTGGAAAAAGAATATTTCACACTATTAAAGGTCTGACTCTTAAAAAAAATGGTAGTTATAAAAGGAAAATCCAAAACAAAATAGCAAGTCCGAAACGATAATAAGCAAACGGAGCTAACTTAATTCTATTAATGAGCCTTAAGAAAAATTTAATAGCTAGCAGTGCTACAAAAAAAGCGGTTAAAAAGCCTGTTATAAATAGGGGAATATCAGAGGTACTTAAGTTTCCCCAACTTTCCATTAAGTCTTTTCCTGTGGCCGCAGCCATAATAGGAATAGCCATGATAAACGTAAATTCTGAAGCAGTTTTATGGGTCATCCCACTTAGTAAACCACCAGATAAGGTTGCACCAGAACGGGAAAAACCAGGCACAAGAGCAAAACATTGAAACATACCAACAGCAAAAGCCTGTCTATACGTTACTTGATCCAATGTGAGGGCAGTTGCTTTTGGTTTGTATTTCTCGGCAACAAGCATTAGGATTCCACCAATAATCAAAGTAATGACTACTGTCCCTGAACTAAACAGCACTTTTTTAATAAAGTCATAAAATAATAAACCACCTACTCCAAATGGTATCATTCCTATGGCAATATGAATAATACTTAATGATCCTAAATCTTCTCCTGTATTCCCTTTTTTTATGCCTAAGATACTTAAAATTCTTCTCCAAAATACAAATACAACTGCTAGGATACTGCCTAATTGAATAATGATTTCAAAGGTTTTTGCTCGCTCACCTGTAAATTCCAACAAGTGTGCTACTAAAATTAGATGACCGGTGGAGGAAACGGGTGCAAATTCCGTTAATCCTTCTACTATACCTAATATTATTGCAATAATGATGTCTCCCATATAGGCCTCCTATTCTGCTGTTCACAAGGAAAATCTTTAATTATTTCGTACATTTCTTCGAGCCTTGTCCTTTTCTAATATATTTAGCAAACAGAAAAATAGAAGTAAAAAAGCCAGATGAATGAAAATCATCTGGCTTTTCCTTGATTTTATTAAGCATTAATTTTTGAACGAAGATAGGCATTAATGAAGATGTCTAGGTCACCATCCATTACAGATTGTGTATTTCCTACTTCCGTGTTTGTTCTATGGTCTTTAACCATGGAATACGGATGGAATACGTATGAACGGATTTGGCTTCCCCAACCTATTTCTTTTTGCTCTCCACGAATTTCAGCTAACTTCTCTTCTTGCTCTTCTACTTTACGTTGATATAATTTAGCTTTCAACATTTTCATTGCTGTTTCTCTGTTCTTAATCTGTGAACGTTCTGTTTGACAAGCAACTACCACACCTGTTGGAATATGGGTAATACGAACGGCAGAATCCGTTGTATTGATATGCTGTCCACCTGCTCCAGTTGCACGGTATGTGTCAATTTTCAAGTCTTCTGTACGAATTTCAATTTCGATTTCATCATTAAATTCAGGCATTACATCACATGAAACGAAACTTGTGTGTCTACGACCAGAAGAATCAAATGGCGAAATACGAACTAAACGATGTACCCCTTTTTCAGCCTTTAAATAACCATAAGCATTATGGCCTTTAATGGATAACGTTACACTTTTAATACCTGCTTCATCCCCAGGTAAATAGTCCAATGTTTCAACCTTAAAGCCTTTTTTCTCCGCATATCTTGTATACATACGTAAAAGCATGCTTCCCCAGTCTTGTGACTCTGTTCCACCTGCACCTGGATGAAGTTCCAAGATAGCGTTATTTTTATCATATGGACCACTTAATAGAAGATTTAGTTCAAATTGACTTAAACGATCAACTAATTCTTGAAGCTCTGTTTCTAATTCAGCACGAAGCTCTTCGTCCTCTTCTTCTTTTACTAGTTCATACGTTAACTCTAGATTTTCATACGATTCTACCAGTTTATAGAACTCATGAACTTGATCTTTTAACGCATTGCTTTCCGAGATAACTGCTTGTGCAGCTTGTTGATCATTCCAGAAATCTGGATGTAACATTTCATCTTCTAATCCTGCAATACGTGCCTCTTTGTTTTCTAAGTCAAAGAGACCCCCTAAAGTTTTCTAGTGTTACATCTATCTTCTCTAACTCATTACGAATTTCTGCTAATTCCAAATTATGTCACCCTTTATATAAATTATAGTTCTAAGTAGATAACCACTTCTTTATGTATTATATGGGTTTTTGAGAAAAAATGCATGTTTTCATGATAATTTGCTAATTGTTTCTAAAAAAGGAGGCGGTTTTAATCTGATTTGTTACTTGCGTTTCAGTATAAAAAAATGAGTTAAATGCTGGTGTAATCTTGTTTCGTTGCGCTTGATGGAGTTTTAGTTGCGATTGGAGTGGATTTAGTTGCGATTCAGGCACTTTCACTTGCGATTCAGCCGATTTTACTTGCGATTCACCATTAATAAAAAAAACCTACCTCTTCCTAAGAAAGAGATAGGTTCAATTAAGTTCTTACATATTAGCTCCGTGACAGTTTTTATACTTTTTGCCACTACCACAGAAGCAAGGTGCATTACGTCCAATATCTAATTGCTTTGTAGCTGGTTTTTTCTTCGTTTTCTTTTCGCCGTCTTCTTTTGGATTCACAGCTTGGCCTTTTGCTACTTCTTCTCTTTCAAGATTATTGCGAATTTCTGCTTTCATAATATATTTCGCAACATCTTCTTCGATTGAAATAACCATTGCTTCGAACATAGCAAATCCTTCTGATTGGTATTCACGAAGAGGATCAATTTGTCCGTATGCTCGTAAATGGATACCTTGACGTAATTGATCCATTTGGTCAATATGATCAATCCATTTACTATCCACAGCACGAAGTACAATTACTTTTTCAAATTCACGCATTTGTTCTGGTGATAACTTCGCTTCTTTTTCATCGTAGCTTTCCATTACCTTCGTATAAATAAAGTCTACAATCTCATCGCTTTCTTTACCACGAAGATCATTTTCTACTACTGTACCCTCTTCAAGAAGATTGCCATTTACATACTCGATAATAGACTTAAGATCCCATTTCTCGATATCCTCGTGCTCTGGAGTATGTGCCTGTACATTTCTCTCTAATGAAGATTTAATCATATTTTCCACAATAGATCGTAAGTTTTCAGACGTTAATACTTCATTACGTTGTGCATAAATAATTTCCCTTTGCTGGCGTAATACATCGTCATATTGTAGCAATTGTTTACGTGAGTCGAAGTTATTTCCTTCTACACGTTTTTGTGCAGATTCTACTGCACGAGATACCATTTTACTTTGAATTGGTTGAGAATCATCCATTCCAAGTCGAGTCATCATACTTTTCATATTATCAGAACCGAAACGACGCATTAACTCGTCTTCCATGGATAGGTAGAATTGTGTTACCCCTGGGTCTCCTTGACGTCCAGAACGTCCACGTAGCTGGTTATCAATACGTCTACTTTCATGACGTTCAGTACCAATAACTGCTAGTCCACCTGCTTCTTTAACACCTTCGCCAAGTTTAATATCGGTACCACGTCCAGCCATGTTTGTTGCAATGGTAACAGCACCCTTTTCACCAGCAGTTGCAATTATTTCAGCTTCCCTTTCATGGTTTTTCGCATTTAATACATTATGTGGAATTCCCTTTTTAGATAAATATTTTGAGATGATTTCAGATGTCTCAATAGCAACTGTACCAACAAGCACTGGTTGGCCATTTTTATGACGCTCTGCGATATCTTCCACAACTGCTCTAAATTTACCATCCATAGATGCATAAATTAAATCTGCACGGTCATCACGAACAATATCACGATTTGTTGGAATTACCACTACACTCATATTATAGATATTGCGGAATTCCTCTTCCTCTGTTTTCGCTGTACCTGTCATCCCTGCAAGTTTTTTATACATACGGAAATAGTTTTGGAATGTAATGGTTGCAAGAGTCATGCTTTCGTTTTGGATTTCTAGATTTTCTTTAGCTTCAATTGCTTGGTGCAATCCATCACTATAGCGTCTTCCTTTCATTAAACGTCCAGTAAACTGGTCAACAATTACAATTTCACCATCTTGCACAACATAGTCTATATCTTTATGCATGCTAGCATGTGCTTTTAATGCTTGCGTAATATGATGGTTGATCGCAACATTGGATACATCAAACAAGTTTTCAATTTGGAAAACACGTTCTGCTTTTGACATACCTTCCTCTGTTAATTGAACACCTTTTGTTTTTTCATCGTATGTGTAATCTTTCTCTGGCTTTAAGCTACTAACAAAAATGTTTGCACGAACATAAAGTTGTGTAGACTTTTGCGCAGATCCGGAAATAATTAATGGCGTACGCGCTTCATCAATAAGAATCGAATCGACTTCATCAATTACAGCATAAAAAAGTGGTCTTTGTACTTTTTGCTCATTATATAAAACCATGTTGTCACGAAGATAATCGAATCCGAATTCATTATTCGTTCCGTATGTGATATCGGCATTATAGGCAGCTTGTTTTTCTTCTCTGGAAAGTCCATTTAAATTAAGACCAACTGTTAGACCAAGGAAGTTATACAATTGTCCCATTTCAGCAGCATCACGAGTTGCAAGATATTCATTGACTGTAACTACATGAACGCCTTTACCAGAAACAGCATTTAAGTAAACAGGCATCGTTGCTGTTAATGTTTTCCCTTCCCCTGTTTTCATTTCAGAGATATTCCCTTCGTGAAGAGAAGCTCCCCCCATTAATTGAACAGGATATGGATATAATCCAAGAACACGTTTTGCCGCTTCTCGAACTACTGCAAAAGCTTCCACAAGAAGATCATCTAATGTTTCTCCTTTTTGATAACGAGCTTTGAATTCTTCTGTTTTTTGTTTTAACTGCTCGTCTGACAATGCTGCAGTTTCATCAGCAAGTAATTCAATCTTTTCCGCTATTTTTGTTAATTTCTTAATATCTCGTTTGTTTTGATCAAATACTTTATTTAATAATCCAAGCATTAAAAAACGCTCCTTCGATTTATAATTAATCAAGAGAAAACACTGCTCATTCTCTCATAATAGCCACTATACATTAAAAGTAAATGAGAAAAGTATGTCTTCTTTTTGAATTTATATTTTATTTATATAATTTATTTTAATCATTCATATATGATTGCTATCTATCATAGGGTTATTTCTATCTATATTATCATTTCCATAATAGAGTGACAACTTAAGTATAACATACTAGAAGAAGAACTAGATAAGGGTTACTCAAAGAAAAATATAGCTTTGTTATTATTATAGAAGAAAAGAGGAAAATACAACAAAAAAGGACAAAAAGCCTGTACTACATTTGGCCTTTTGTCCTTTTGATTGTGAATGAATTACTTCTTATTTTATTTCACATTTAACGAAGTTTTTGAAGTTAAGACACTTCCCTAAAAGTAAAGCCTGCAGCAATCTGCAGGCTATTATTTTATTGCGCTTCAATTAGTCCATATTTGCCGTCTTTTCGTTTATATACAATATTGGTTGTGTTTGTTTCTGCATCTGTGTAGACAAAGAAGTTATGTCCTAATAAATCCATTTGTAGAATAGCTTCTTCACTATCCATTGGCTTTAAATTGAAACGTTTTTGACGAACAATTTCTAGATCATTTTCTTCTTCCTCTACAGCTGTAGTTGCAGCTGTTTCAATAGATCCAAATATTGCATTAAGATTTCCTTTTTCTCTATGTTTACGATTTACTTTTGTTTTATGTTTTCTTATTTGTCTTTCTAATTTATCGGTGATTAAGTCAATAGCAGCGTACATATCCACATGATCCTCTTCTGCTCTTAATAAAAGTTGGGACATTGGAATAGTGACTTCTACCTTTGCGGTTTTGTCATTGTACGTTTTTAAATTGACATTTACATTTGCATCTGGTGTTTCGGAAAAATAACGCTCCAATTTTGCTATTTTCTTTTCTACGTACTCTCTAATTGCTGGAGTTACCTCAATGTTTTCTCCTCTAATGTTGAAGTTCATATAGTTACTCCTCCTTTTTATTTTCCAGTGCAAGTCTTATTGTCCCTCTTGGTAATTAAACGTATACCTTATAAGGAATCATTTTGACTATACTATATATTTCTAGCATACCCTTGCAAACTCCTGCTAAAACTAGTAGAAATTTCGACAAAAGTGTGAACTTTACTAAAATATGCATGTATAAAGTAGTTTAGAACGATATCTTTCAATTCTTTTAAAAAATTATGTCACAATATGTTTTAATCCTATTTTTTTAGGATATATATACAGCATGAATGATACGTCTAGTCGTATTTAAAAATAAGTTTTAAATGCTAAAAGAATAGGTATAGTTTATTCCAAATGAAGGTACATGGAATGATAAAAAAACAAGTAAGGCAATCAAAAAGTTTTCGACATAATCTATGAAGACTTTCGCTATTTCCAGATAATAGTAGAATAAACGAGCCACATTTATCGATATATTGTCGACATTTATCGAAATTAATCAAAATCTTTTTATTTTTTAAATAATTTATTTTGCTACAATTAACACATTAAATACTAGAGACACCTGGAGGGAAAAGATGAGCGAATTACAATTGAAAAATCAACTAGAACATTCACTAGAACAAACAGAAACGGATGAGGAAGTAGAATACTACTATAAACTCTGGGAAGACGATCGGTTATAAAAGTTAGAACTACAGCATCAGCCTTATTAACAGTAAGAGATGGGGGTTTCTATCAAAGAAACTTCTTTAATATGTAATGAACACGTAAACGCATACAGGAGGGATCTATATTTTGAAGAAAAAATGTATTGCTATGCTTTTAGCTGGCGGTAGAGGGACAAGACTAAGAAAATTAACAGAGGATTTAGCTAAACCAGCAGTACCATTCGGTGGTAAATATCGTATAATTGATTTCACCTTAAGTAATTGCCGAAATTCAGGAATAGATACCGTGGGTGTTCTAACACAATATCAACCACATGTTTTACAGAATTATATTAAAGATGGAAAAGATTGGGATTTAGATAGCAGAGATGGTGGACTTAGCATCCTACCTCCTTATCAATGCGGAACAGAGGAACGCTGGTACGATGGTACAGCACATGCTATCTACCAAAATACATCTTTTATTGACCAGTATAACCCTGAGTACATACTTGTTATTTCTGGGGATCATATCTATAAAATGGATTATGATTTGATGCTTAAACAGCATATCAAAACAGGCGCTGATGCTACAATCTCCGTAACGGAAGTTCCATGGGATGAAGCTAGCAGATTCGGCATTATGAATACAGATGGTTCCAATGATCGCATTGTTGATTTTGAGGAAAAACCAGCAAATCCTAAATCTAATTTAGCCTCCATGGGTGTCTATATTTTCAAATGGAGTACACTTAAATCTTATCTTCAAAAAGAAGAAAAGAATGAATTATCCTCTAAGGATTTCGGAAAAGATATTATTCCAGCCATGTTAACAGATAATAAAAAATTATTTGCTTATACATTCAAAGGATATTGGAAAGATGTCGGTACTATTGATAGCTTCTGGGAAGCAAATATGGACTTATTATCAAAAGAAAGCAATATCTTCTTAAACGATAAAGAGTGGACTGTATTCACACATGAACAATCCCTTGCTCCATCTTATATTGACTCTTCCGCTACAATCAACCGTTCCATTATTAGTGAAGGTTGCGAAATATATGGAACAGTGGAAAACTCCGTTATTTTCAATGATGTTATCATCGGAAAAGGCTCCGTTGTGAAAGATTCCGTCTTACTTCCAGGTACGGTAATTGGAGAAAATGTAGTTATTGAAAAATCAGTAACGGCTTGCAATGTAACGGTAGAAGATCAATGCATAATTGCTCCAAGTAAATCAAATCCTGATATTGTTTTAATTGGAGAAGATGTAGTGAATAAGAAGACAAGTGTTGGATTGTATAAGGTCATTTAAGGATTAAAGAAGGCCAGGCTTCACATATAGTATCGATTCTATAAAAGAATAGATACTGATGTTGGGACCTGGCTTTTTTCACTGTTTCGGGATATTTGAGCCACTAGTTCTCTCTTACTCCTTTTCAATAAATAAAGCTATATAAAAAAATCATTAGTACTCATAGGCACTATGATATTATCCCCTTTAAGTAGACAA
>DATMFU010000294.1:0-8457 GCA_035556015.1 Niallia sp.
AAATCTAAATGGTTTGTTGGTTCATCTAGTAATAAAACATTTGATCCACTTAGCATCATCTTAGAAAGCATACAGCGAACTTTTTCTCCTCCAGATAGAACACTAGGGTTTTTCATCACTTCTTCACCAGAGAATAACATACGTCCCAAAAATCCTCTTAAGAAGCTTTCCGTTTCATCGTTCGGTGAATATTGGCGTAACCATTCTACAAGTGTAGCTTCCTCACCAGTAAAATATTCACTATTGTCAGCAGGGAAATAGCTTTGAGAAGTTGTAACACCCCATTTATAAGATCCACTATCTGGTTCTAATTCACCAGCTAATATGCGGAATAGGGTAGTTTTTGCAAGCTCATTCGTACCTACAAGAGCAATCTTATCGTCTTTATTCATCGTAAAGCTGATATTATCTAATACTTTTTCTCCGTCTATTGTTTTAGACAGTCCTTCTACACGCAATAAATCATTTCCAATTTCACGATCTGGAGTGAAAGCAACATATGGATATTTTCGAGATGAAGGTTTAATATCATCTAGGCTGATTTTATCTAATAATTTCTTTCTAGATGTTGCTTGTTTTGATTTAGATGCATTTGCACTAAATCTAGCAATAAAGTTTTGTAATTCTTTAATTTTTTCTTCTTTTTTCTTATTAGCATCATTTGCCATTCTTGATGCTAACTGACTAGATTCGTACCAGAAATCGTAGTTTCCAACATAAATTTGGATTTTACTATAATCTAAATCAGCAATATGGGTACAAACTTTGTTCAAGAAATGTCTATCATGGGAAACGACAATAACCGTATTTTCAAAGTTGATAAGAAATTCTTCTAACCATTTAATAGCATTTAAATCTAAATGGTTGGTAGGTTCGTCAAGAAGAAGCACATCAGGTTGTCCAAATAGGGCCTGTGCAAGTAATACTTTTACTTTCTCTGAACCACTCAATTCAGCCATTGTCTTATGATGAAGATCTTCACCAATACCTAATCCTTTTAAAAGAATTGCTGCTTCAGACTCAGCTTCCCAACCATTTAATTCAGCAAATTCACCTTCTAATTCTGCTGCTTTCATACCATCTTCATCTGTGAAATTTTCTTTCATATAGATGGCATCTTTTTCTTGCATTACTTCATAAAGTCTTGTATGGCCCATAATGACAACTTTTAATACTTCATGTTCCTCGTATTCAAAATGGTTCTGTTTTAAAATAGCAAGACGTTCGCCAGGTCCAAGTGCTACATTTCCAGACTGAGCTTCAAGCTCCCCAGATAAAATTTTTAGAAAAGTGGATTTACCTGCACCGTTAGCACCGATTAATCCATAGCAATTTCCGGGTGTAAATTTAATATTAACATCTTCAAATAGTTTACGATCACCATATCGAAGACCAACGTTCGTTACTGTTATCATTTATTTATTTCCTCCAAAGTACAATATCCATAAAATTATACCATTTTTAAATTGGAAGAGCGAATCATTTCTTGTAAAAAGAACCACACAAGTAAGAATAAGACTATTTAAATTTTTACAATAGTGATATTAAGGATATAAATATAGAGAATTTATCTCCTCTATAGGTTTATATAATAAGTAATTATGGGTAGTAAAAAATAAGTCTATTAAGAAAAACGTCGATTTAAGTCTAGAATTCACATAAATAAAAGTTTATGAAAAAAATAAGAGGATAATTAATAATCGGATAGAATTTAAATAGTGAAAGATGTTCAAAAAAAGAAAGTTTATTGTTCGTTTGAATTCTTCTCAATTTATTATTATTTCGTTCATAATTTTTTCATATATTTTCTATACACTATAAAAAAGAACGCAAAGGAGTAGTTAAGATGGCTAAGAAACAACTTGTTGAATTGGTGAATAGTATGAAAAAATCAGGGATAAAAATTGATTTTGCTAAGCCACGTTCCCATCTTACTGTTTTAATTCAACAACGTAATAAGCTTACAACTACGACCAGTCATTAAGAATAATAATCTATTGAAAATTGGATAGCAGATATTTTCGTATATAAATAGAAATGTCGGAAGCATTTCCATTTATATGGCATAGCATGTTCACTTTTTCACAAAAATAACCTTTCCTTTTTAGTTGTAAATAAAAAGGAAAGGTATAAATAAAATAGAAGAAAATTTATTTTTGAAAATACTTTATCCAATCGTACTCATCATTAATGAAAAGACAAGCCCTATACAAGTTAAAAATCCTACTATTGGTCCTCCTTGTTCAAAAGCCTCTGGTAACATGGTAGAGCAGACCATCGCTATTAAACCTCCTGCTCCAAACGCTTCAATAAAGGATAATGTAGTATGAGAAACATTTGTTAAGAATAGGTAGCCAATAGAGCTACTAATTGCAGAAATAACTAAGACACTTCCCCATAATATTAATATTTTCTTATATGGATAATGATCCTTTTTTAACCCAACAGAAGAAGAAAGGGATTCAGGAAAATTACTAACAAAAATTGCTGTTACAAATAGCATATCTACTTTATGATTGTTTACTAAGCTCAAGCCAATTATTAACGATTCAGGAATTGCATCCATTAGAGTACCGATATATATAGCCATGCCAGAATGTCCTTCTGGATTTTTATGAGATCGTTTTCGATTGGAGCCTCCTTTTCTATATAGAAAGATTTCGATTATCGTAAAAGCGAGGGAACCACATAAAAACGATATAGAGGTAAATAGTAGTCCACTTTTTTCCACTGATTTCATTAATAAATCAAATGAGGAAGCGCCAATTAGTATTCCAGTTCCTAAGGCCATTAAGCAAGCAATTATTTTCTTAGGAATAAATAGGTATAGGCCGATTAATGCTCCTAAAATTAAAGAAGAACTCGCAATAGCTCCCCAAATAGCTGCAGAATGCATATTAAATCTCCTTAACAAGATTGTACTTTTAGTAAATGAAAGAAGATATTCATCATTATTATTTACCACTATTGGTAGATTATTCTTTTAATAATGATTTACCAGGCGTTATAAAGGTACTATTCCAGTAATAAACTAAATATTTTACAGAAACGACAGGATAGTTGTCCAAACTCTTTACATAGTTGTACATAGGATATTAAAGAAAATGTAATGGAGGTGTACAAATGTCTGCAAATAATTTTTATCAACAATGTTCCAATGGAATAGGAAGATGTGTACGAATTCGTCTTCATAATGGCGCTGAACATACAGGAATTATTGAAAGAGTCTCTCCGAATAAAGTATATATTAGACCAATTGGAGGAAATCGTAGAAATTATGGTGGTTTTGGATTTGGGTATAGACGTGGTGGCTATGGACCTGGTTGGGGCTGGGGCTGGGGAGCAGCTGCAGTTGGCTTTTCCATTGGGTTAATTGCTGCATTGGCTTTTATTCCATTTTTTTAAGAGGCGAAAAAAAAGGTCCATTACAGCTTAAACGTAGTAGGGACCTTTTACATAAGCAGAAGTTATTCTCGCTAACTAAGAATAAAATTAAAAATCTTTTAGTTGAGCCCATACAGGACAAGTGTCCTCTACATATATTGTTTATGTGTATGAGGGAGGTGGATTAAATGAGTGGTGGCCCAGCAGTTGGTTTTGGTGGAGGATTCGCTCTACTAGTAGTGCTATTCATTTTATTAATTATTGTGGGATCTAGTTATGTTGGATTTGGTTATTAAACAAATATAGAAAAAAAGGAGTGACCTAATAATATGGGTTATGGTTACGGTGGATATGGATATAATTCTTGCGGTTGCGGTTATGCTGCACCAGTAGCACCTGTTGCTTCTTGTGGTGGATTTGGCAATAGCTTTGTATTAGTAGTTGTATTATTTATCTTATTAATCATTGTTGGCGCAGCTTGGCTATAAAAGTATAATAGATTAATATAATTAGTTGAGGTGTCACAAATAAGATTCTAACTCTTATTTGTGACACTTCTTTATTTATGCTTCCTATAAAATATCACGCAAATAATGTTACAATAACAATATTGAATACTCGTAGTACCATAAAATGGGGGAAAGTATATGGATAAAGCTTTACAGGTCTTAAAAAAGTATTTTGGCTATGATCAATTCAGAAAAGGTCAAGAAGAAGTCATTCAGCATATTTTAGCTGGAGAAGATGTAGCATGTATTATGCCAACAGGTGGAGGAAAGTCAATTTGTTACCAAGTACCAGCTATGATATTTCCTGGTGTTACTATTGTTATCTCTCCATTAATTTCTTTAATGAAAGACCAAGTTGATTCGTTAACAGAGGTAGGCATCCCAGCCACTTATATTAATAGTTCTTTACAAAATGATGAAGTACAGTATAGATTGGACGAGCTAAAAGCAGGAACATATAAATTACTTTATGTGGCACCTGAACGTTTAGAGGCTGATTTTTTTATTGAATTATTAAATGAAATCCAAATTTCTTTCGTTGCTGTTGATGAAGCTCATTGTATCTCACAATGGGGACATGATTTTCGTCCTAGTTATACGAAGCTTGGATACATATTAAATCAATTTCAAACTAGACCAATAATAGCTGCTCTAACTGCGACAGCTACACCAAAAGTTCACCAAGATATTTGTGATCTTCTAAATATAAATATTGAAAATACAGTAAAAACAGGATTTCAAAGAGAAAATCTATCAATGTCTATTGTTAAAGGAGAAGATCGTTCACCTTATATCGAATCTTTTTTACAAAAGAATAAAGAAGAATCTGGAATTATTTATGCGGCAACGAGAAAAGATGTTGAAAAATTGTATGATCGTTTAACTAAAAAGGGGTATTCTGTTGCCAAATACCATGGTGGAATGAAAGATAGCGATAGAGAAGAAGAACAACAAGCATTTATCAATGATAATCGAAGTGTTATGATAGCAACCACAGCATTTGGAATGGGTATCGATAAAAGTAATATAAGATATGTTATTCATTATCAATTACCTAAAAACATGGAAGGGTATTACCAAGAAGCTGGAAGGGCAGGGAGAGATGGTTTAGCAAGTAAATGCATTTTACTTTATTCTGCTCAAGATATTAGAATTCAACGTTTTTTAATAGAACAGACTACCTTTGACCCTGAAAAACAACGACAAGATATAGAAAAACTGCAAGCAATGGTTAATTTTTGTCATACAGACGGATGCCTAGAGGAATATATATTACATTACTTTGGCGAAACAGAAACAAGTAAATGTGGAAGATGTTCTAATTGTACCGACAAGCGTACATTAGTCGATGTTACCGTTGATGCACAAAAAGTTCTATCTTGTATCATCAGAATGGGTGAAAGATTTGGTAAAACCATGATTGCACAAGTACTTACTGGTTCTAGAAATAAAAAGGTGATGGATTTCAGACTAAATGAAATTAAAACATATGGATTAATGAAAGATAAATCTATTAAAGAAGTTAGTGATTTTATTGAATTTTTAATTTCTGATCAGCTCATTGATGTAAGTACAGGAGCAATGCCAATTCTAAAAGTATCGGTTAAGGGGAAAGAAGCCTTACTCGGAAAAATCACTGTAAAGAGAAAAGAGCAAATCCAGCAAGTATCATTAACGGAAAAAAATGCTCTATTTGATTACTTAAGAAGTGTTCGTAAACAACTTGCTGAGGCAGAAAAAGTTCCTCCTTTTGTTATTTTTTCAGATGAAACCTTAAAAAATATTTCCATGATGAAGCCGGAAACATTAGAGTCTTTGCGAGAAATTAAAGGTGTAGGAGATCATAAATTAAAGAAATACGGAGAAATCATCATTGACCATATTAAGAAATATTTACAGGAATATGGTACGGATGCAAATAACAAAGAAACAGCGAGCACCAATAAAACAAAAAGCAAAAGTACCGTGGAAAATTCTCATTTGGTTACATTGGAATTATGGAAGTCAGGTTTAAGCATTAATCAAATCGCAAAAGATAGAGAATTAAATGTTCAAACAATAGAAAACCACTTGCTTCGATGTGGAGAAGAAGGATTAGAGATCGATTGGACAAAGTTGTTAAATGAAGAACATAATAAAATGATAACAGAAGTGGTAAAACAAGTCGGTAATAGTAAACTAAAGCCGATTAAAGAGGCTCTACCGACAGAGGTTTCCTATTTTATGATAAAAATTTCATTAATGTTAAGTAATAGGCAAAAAATATTAAAATAACGCTTTAACTAAAATGAAGCCTGCAGAATGTCACCTAATATATATTAGTGGCTGTTTGCAGGCGTTTTTAATTTAAATAATTTGGGTATATCTATCATAAAATTTTATTATTTGAGTAAAGATTTTTCTAACTCTATTTGCAATGTACTACTACATTGTTCTAGTTGAGATAAGGTAGGGAATGTTGCTTGTGCTAATTTATTATTTCCTCCACCTTTTCCCTCGAATAATCCTATGTACTCTTTGAAAAAGTTTCCACAATGTAATGATAGGTCTCCGTTATGTTGTAAGAGTAACTTCTTATCTATTTCGGAAGAGAATAATAGAACAGAAGAGGTTTGTTTTACAAGTTGGTTAGCAAGAGTTGTTAATTCCTTCATCGGTTTATTCTCAAATGAAGTGCTAATGAGCTCACTTTCATTTTTAGATAGTAAATCTTTTATTACATAGTGATTGATTTCTTCATTAAGGCTTGTAATTTCTTTTGTCGATGATCTTTTTTCATTTTCAAGCTTTTCTATTCTATTTAGTAATTCATACCTATTTGTTTTAAAATGATTACTTAATTTTTCAAGAATTGCTTGTGATTGTTGATAATCGATTAAAGCTCGTTCACCACTTAAGAAAAACAATCTTGTTTGGCCACGATGTTTTTCTGTTTTAATCAGTTTATGAATGCCTAGTTCACCTGTATGTTGTACATGGGTTCCAGCACATGCTGAATAGTCAATGCCCTCAATTTCCACAATTCTAATGTTATCACCAGTAATATCTGGTATTTTTCGTAATGGAATCTCTGCCACTTGATCACGCGGAATTATATATGTTTTTATCTGAGTATTACTTCTTATATAGGTATTTGTATATTCCTCTATTTTATTTACTTGTTCATAAGTCAAATTAGGAGTGTCTAAATCAATGGAGGTATACTCTTTACCAAGATGAAAACTTACTGTTGGAATCTGATATAATTCAAAAATTACAGCAGATAACAAATGTTGAGCTGTATGCTGTTGCATATGATCCAATCTTCTCTTCCAGTCAAGTTCACATTCAACATATACCTCTGTAGGTTTCTGTTTAACAAAATGAAAAATGGTATCATCGATTAATTGTACATCCTCTACTTCGATTCCATTAATCGTTCCTTTATCTGCAGGTTGTCCACCACCTTCTGGATAAAAAGCTGTATCCTCTAAAAGTAAATGGAAGTTTCCATCATCTGTTTCTCGTATATCAGTTATTTTAGTAGACCATTTTGTGAGATAGGGGGAGGAATAATAGAGTTTGTTTGTCATTAAAACACACCTTTATGTTTTTTAATGACAATCATATCATATTTACCTATCTTGTAAATATTTAAAGGTATAAGTAGAAAGCCGAATTGGGTTAAAATTAATAACCCTATAAATGGATGGGCTGAGAAAAAAAGTTAAATAACATAATTATTGGAAAGTTTGTTCATAATAAGAAAAAAGGGGGGTAATCATATGTTTTTTAATCGGAAAGGAATGGAAGAAAAGCCAGAAGAAATATTATTGAATATGGAGGTTTATTCTTGTAATTCTTGTCACGGCTGGATGAGAAAAGACTTTGCTACAGATGATTTACTATGTCCATTATGTGGAGATCAAACGTCCATGGAATTAAGAGAATTGCCCCAAATAAGTAATTAGTTCTTGATGATCCAATAAGATATAACCTACTTGTTTTCATTGAATTAGTATCTATTTTATAAAGCGATAGAAAGTTTTTGTATGCATCTTCTAATAATATCACACAAATAGTAGGGGGAAGATAAATCCCCTTACTGTTTGTATGCTTAAAAATCTATATTTTGATCGAGATACATGGTTTCGTATGCATTCTTAGCAGCTTCTTCGGAATGGAACAATGCATCATCATCTTCAATGGTATGAAACGTGTCATTTAGAAATAAAGCAACGGCATTTGGATCTTTCGGATGTGGAACAATTTCAGCTGGTTTTACACTTGAAACGGTTGGAGTATGTGGGTTATGGTAAATCACATACACTTCATCTCCTAAGCTTAAATCTTTTGGGTCAATAGTATCCATTTTTTCGTCTCCTTTAAAGTTAATTCTTTCTTCTATAGATTCTTTGTACATCTTCCGTAATTTATGAAGGCAATATATGTTAATTTTCATTGCTGCTTCCTTATTTAGATTTAAATTTCCTCATTCTATTTGTAATTTCTATAGGATAAAATGCTTCTATAATACGTTTGTTGTGACTATTTTGTGAATGAATTTGTTGAAAAGGACTTTTCT
>DATMFU010000295.1:0-5612 GCA_035556015.1 Niallia sp.
TTCCCAGTTATCAAGGGGAGTAGAACAACGTCAAGACAAACGTCCAATGATGTCTGATATAAGGGAATCAGGAAGTATTGAGCAGGATGCTGATATTGTGGCATTCTTATATCGTGACGATTACTATGATAAAGAATCAGAAAGCAAAAATATCATAGAAATTATTATTGCTAAACAACGTAACGGTCCAACTGGTACCGTCCAACTAGCTTTTGTAAAAGAATATAATAAGTTCGTTAACTTAGAACGGCGTTTCGATGATGCATCCGTTCCTGCAGGTGCTTAAAAGGTTAGTAGCTATAATGCTATTAATCTTTTTTTTTGATTAAATTTATTATTTCACGAACATATTTTCGGAATACAAAATAGATTGTTCGTGTTTTATTGACTTTTATATGCTGAAATTGGTAAAATAGGAATGTTTGAATAGATGAATAATAAAAGAGATATAAGAAACCTTTGGAGGTGCAAGAAGGATGTCATCAGTAGTAGTTGTTGGATCACAGTGGGGAGATGAAGGAAAAGGTAAAATTACCGATTTCTTATCTGAAAATGCAGAGGTAATTGCACGTTATCAAGGTGGTAATAATGCAGGTCATACCATTAAATTTAATGGAGAAACTTACAAATTGCACTTAATTCCATCAGGAATATTTTATAAAGAAAAAATAAGTGTAGTAGGAAATGGAATGGTTGTAGATCCAAAGGCAATCATTGCAGAACTAAAATATTTACATGATAGAGATATTAATACAGACAATTTAAGAATTAGTAATCGTGCGCATGTTATACTTCCTTATCATTTAAAATTAGATGAAGTGGAAGAAGAAAGCAAAGGCGCTAATAAAATTGGCACAACTAAAAAGGGAATCGGACCAGCATATATGGATAAAGCAGCAAGAATTGGTATCCGTATTGCTGATTTATTAGACCGTGAAGTGTTCGAAGAGAAATTAAAAAGAAACTTAGAAGAAAAGAATCGACTACTTGAACGTATTTATGAAACAGAAGGATTTAAGTTAGAAGATATATTAGATGAATATTATGAATACGGACAACAAATTAAGAAATATGTATGTGACACTTCTGTTGTATTAAACGATGCACTAGATGAAGGCCGTCGTGTTCTTTTTGAAGGTGCTCAAGGTGTAATGTTAGATATCGACCAAGGAACTTATCCTTTTGTAACTTCTTCTAATCCTGTAGCAGGTGGGGTTACGATTGGTTCAGGTGTTGGTCCAACAAAAATCACACATGTTGTAGGTGTCTCTAAGGCCTATACAACAAGAGTAGGAGATGGACCATTCCCTACAGAGCTTGATAATGAAATCGGCCACCAAATTAGAGAAGTAGGCCGTGAGTATGGTACAACTACAGGAAGACCTCGTCGTGTTGGTTGGTTTGATAGTGTGGTTGTACGTCATGCACGTCGAGTAAGTGGTATTACAGATCTATCTCTAAACTCTATTGATGTTTTAACAGGGTTAGAAACAGTGAAGATCTGCGTGGCTTATAAATATAAAGGGGAAATTATTGAAGAGTTCCCTGCAAGCTTAAAAGTTTTAGCAGAATGTGAACCTGTTTATGAAGAACTACCAGGTTGGACAGAGGATATTACAGGATGTAAAACACTAAATGAACTACCTGAAAATGCTCGTCATTATGCAGAAAGAGTATCTCAACTTACTGGAATCCCATTATCTATATTCTCAGTAGGGCCAGATCGTACTCAAACAAACGTAGTTCGTAGTCCATGGAGACAGAACTAATTTCTTTAGGGGAAAACCTCAATGGCTATAATTCCATTGAGGTTTTCTACCGATTTTAATAAAAAATAAATTTTTTTTAAAAAAGTATTGCTTTTTATTTTGTGGGTATGATAATATAAAAAGCGTCGCAAATGAAGTAAAAAAACTCTTAATAAGAGCCATTAGCTCAGTTGGTAGAGCATCTGACTTTTAATCAGAGGGTCGGAGGTTCGAATCCTCCATGGCTCACCATTTTCTTATTAAGGCCCATTGGTCAAGCGGTTAAGACACCGCCCTTTCACGGCGGTAACACGGGTTCGAATCCCGTATGGGTCATAATCTTTTATAATATTAGATTAGTAAATAAATATGGTCCGGTAGTTCAGTTGGTTAGAATGCCTGCCTGTCACGCAGGAGGTCGCGGGTTCGAGTCCCGTCCGGACCGCCATTTTACTTTTTGTTTAGTATTGAAAAGAGCCTTTTACATAATGATAAAATAGTATTAACTAAATAAGATGAAGGCTCAGTAGCTCAGTTGGTAGAGCAAAGGACTGAAAATCCTTGTGTCGGCGGTTCGATTCCGTCCTGAGCCACCTTTAAATGCAACTAACAACAAACTAAAGTTCGTTGTTTTTTTTATACCTATTTTTATATTCCCCAGTAAGATAAATTCCTTATTAGTTCGAATCCATTCATTTATTTCAATTCTGTCTTTCATGTTAATCCTACAACAATTCTATTACAATCTAATGGCAAAACTATTATTACTATTAAATTATGATAAAGTTAGTAAGAGTCGAATCATTGATTTGAAAAGAAAACTAGTGGAATAAAAATAAAAAGGGCAAGAGGTAAAATAGAGAATAAACCTCATTGCCAAAATTAAGGGAAAATGAAACTCATTTATATAGACGATTAACAAATATGAAAGGTTTCAAAAATATCCTTCTTTTGTGTGATTTAATATACAAAGAGAAAGAAGAAGGTAATTAAATGTACAATAATAATTATGTTTCGGATGCCCTCTTTTTAGAGGGCTTTTTTTAGCAATAGAAAAAAAGTGCTTATATAAATTTATTTTGGTAAAGTAGACAGTAGTAGTAAACAATAAAAACAAATGAAAATAGATAAATAGTCAGAGTTAGGAGTATGAGTGTATGAATAAAACAATTCTAGTTGTGGATGATGAGAAGCCAATTGCAGATATATTGCAATTTAATCTAAAAAAGGAAGGCTTCGAAGTAATTTGTGCTTATGATGGAAATGCAGCTTTAGAAAAAGTAGAAGAAATAAAACCAGATTTAATCTTGCTGGATATTATGTTACCGCAGAGAGATGGTATGGAAGTATGCAGGGAAGTTAGAAAAAAATACGATATGCCAATTATTATGCTAACTGCAAAAGATTCGGAAATAGATAAAGTATTAGGATTAGAACTTGGAGCAGATGATTATGTTACGAAACCGTTTAGTACTCGTGAGCTAATTGCTCGTGTAAAGGCTAATTTAAGAAGACATCAACAAGTTCCTGCAGCTGAGGAGGAGAAGGAAACAAATGAAATAGATGTTGGATCCTTAACCATTCATCCTGATGCTTATATTGTCTCTAAACGAGGAGAAATGATTGAATTAACACATCGTGAATTTGAGTTGCTTCATTACTTAGCTAAACATATTGGACAAGTGATGACTAGAGAACATCTATTACAGACAGTATGGGGTTATGATTATTATGGAGACGTTCGTACAGTCGATGTAACAGTGCGCCGATTAAGAGAGAAAATAGAAGACAATCCTAGTCATCCAACATGGATTGTAACAAGAAGAGGCGTTGGATACTACTTAAGAAATCCTGAGCAGGAGTAATAGGTTTTATGAAGAAAGTTGGTTTTTTTCGATCTATTCATATGAAATTGGTTGTAGTGATTGTATTGCTCATTCTTATATCCATTCAAATTATTGGCGTGTATTTTGCACAAACTTTACAAAATACTTTGTTAGACAGCTTTAAAACGTCAATTCAAGATAAAGTTAATATATTGTCAATTTATTTGGAAGAACAGCTAGTTAAAGAGCGTTCGGTTGAAAATGGAGATGCTACTTTAGAAGAGGATATAAAGCGAATATTGAGCGATAATAATTCTAGTGATATAAAAGAGATTCGAGTAGTAGATAGTAATGGAATAATTGTTGGGACATCAGAACCAGAAAATCAAAATCTAATTGGCCAAAAAATGATTGATAATTCGGTTAGAAGAGTATTATCTAATGCTACCCAACAAGAAACTCCCCTCAAAGAACAAAAAGGTACTACTAGCTATAAACAAATCACACCAATTAAGACTCAAGGTGATCAGATTGTTGGAGCTATCTATTTAGAGGGGAAAATTGAAAATGTATACAAGCAAATAGAGAATATTAATCAAATTTTTCAAAAGGGAACGATTATTACTCTATTTGTTACAGCGATATTAGGTGTTCTTTTAGCAAGGACTATAACGAAACCTATCTCTGATATGCAGAAACATGCCTTTGCATTAGCAAAGGGAAATTTCTCAAGAAAAGTTAAGGTATATGGGTTTGATGAAATTGGACAGCTTGCTATTACGTTTAATAATTTAACAAAAAAGCTCCAAGAGTCACAGGCAACCACAGAAAGTGAAAGAAGAAAATTATCTTCTGTACTTTCTTATATGACAGATGGTGTTATCGCTACAGATAGAAAAGGGAGGATTATTCTCATTAATGAACCAGCAGCTAGAATGCTGGATGTTTCACGTGAAACAGTACTCAGTGAGCCTATAATCAATCTTTTAGATTTGCAGGATAAATATACGTTTGAAGAGCTTTTAGAAGAAAGAGAATCCGTTATATTGGATTATAGTACGCATTATGAACATTATATATTAAGAGCAAATTTTTCCGTTATTCAGAAGGAAACAGGCTTCGTAAATGGACTCATTACCGTATTGCATGATATTACAGAACAAGAAAAAATTGATATGGAAAGAAAAGAGTTTGTTGCCAATGTATCTCATGAGTTAAGAACTCCATTAACGACAATGAGAAGTTATGTGGAGGCATTAGCTGATGGAGCTTGGAAAGACGATGAACTAGCACCAAAATTTTTAAATGTAACTCAAAATGAAACAGAAAGAATGATTCGTCTTGTTAATGATCTTCTTCAGCTTTCGAAACTAGATAGTCGTGATTACCAACTTAATAAGGAACTAGTCGATTTCATTGTATTCTACAATCGAATCATTGATCGTTTTGAATTAACAAAGGATCAAAATGTTATCTTTGAGAGAAAACTGCCTAATAAGGTTGCGTTTGTAGAGATTGATGAGGATAAGTTAACACAAGTATTAGACAATATTATCTCGAATGCATTGAAATATTCTCCAGAAGGCGGAAAAATTACGTTCTCTATTAAAGAAGAAGAACAACGAATTATCGTTAGTGTAAAAGATAGTGGAGTTGGTATACCGAAAGAAAATATAGACAAGATATTTGACCGTTTTTACCGGGTAGATAAGGCTAGAACAAGGAAACTTGGAGGAACAGGGTTAGGTCTTGCAATTTCAAAGGAAATGGTTGAAGCTCATGGAGGTAAGATTTGGGCATCAAGTAGAGAGGGAAAAGGAACAAAAATTTCCTTCACACTTCCTTATATTCAATCTGAAGAGGATGATTGGGGATGAAATATGAAAATATAAAAAGTATTATCTTAACCTTTCTCGTTGCTCTTAGTCTCTTATTGTATTATCTTCTTTGGACAGATCAGGGAGAAAACATTGAAGCAATTAGTGGTTCTACAATGGAGCAAGAGAGAATAGGTCAAGTGAAGGAAGTCAGCCAATTA
>DATMFU010000296.1:0-8650 GCA_035556015.1 Niallia sp.
TGGGAGAGCATCTGCCTTACAAGCAGAGGGTCGGCGGTTCGATCCCGTCATCCTCCACCATATATGCCGGTTTAGCTCAATTGGTAGAGCAACTGACTTGTAATCAGTAGGTTGGGGGTTCAAGTCCTCTAGCCGGCACCATTCTTATTGTCTTTACTTATAGAATATCGGAGGGGTAGCGAAGTGGCTAAACGCGGCGGACTGTAAATCCGCTCCTTCGGGTTCGGCAGTTCGAATCTGCCCCCCTCCACCATTTCCTTATGGACAATATAAATTATATGTCCTTTTTATATTTTTGGGCTATAGCCAAGCGGTAAGGCAACGGACTTTGACTCCGTCACTCGTTGGTTCGAATCCAGCTAGCCCAGCCACGAGCCATTAGCTCAGTTGGTAGAGCATCTGACTTTTAATCAGAGGGTCGGAGGTTCGAATCCTCCATGGCTCATTAACCCAAGCAATTAATGCTTGGGTTTTATTTTTTCTATGGAAGTATAAATCGTTAAACTTTACCTATTTGCTTTAGTATTAAGCTTAATTACTATCCAAAGATGAAAAAGAATAGAAGGGGAACAATTGTGTCCAGATCAAATGGATACAGTTGTTCCCCTTCTTTATCTTATTTAACTGTTATTTTACTAGTGATTTTCTCATAATTATTTAATAAATGATCTAGTTTTGTACTTATATCAATTACTCTTGGGTGTGAAAAAGAAGTGCTATTTGCCAAGTAGATCATCATTTCTCGATATTCTTCAATATCATCTAATAATTTCCTCTCACTCATTTATATCACCCTCTATTCTATTATTAATTTCCAATTTTTAATTAGAAAATGAAATATTTTTCATTTTCTTGATTTTAGCATATTCTTCTAATTTTTATAACCATTTCTAAAAATTATAAACATATTCTTTCATTATTTGTTAAAATAAGATTGTCTATTCTAAAAAAGACATAAGTACATATTTGGGAATTATTTCACTAAAATACATATAAAATTATATTTAGACTTAATAAAAATTAATAAAAAAATGAAACCTTTCTTGCAATCGATTCGTATATCGATTAGCCGCACTAGAGCGGAGGTAAATGAATGGAAGAATTAGTCAAAAAGAGGATCAAGCAAGTATTAAAAGGGGACCAAAATGCCTTTGGTGACATAATAGAAATATATAAAGATAAAGTATTTCAAATATGTTACCGTATGCTCGGAAATAGGCATGAGGCCGAGGATATAGCGCAAGAAGCTTTTATAAGAGCTTATGTTAATATACAAAGATTTAACATCGAGCTCAAGTTCTCAACTTGGTTATATCGCATTGCAACTAACTTATGCATTGATAGAATTAGAAAGAAAAAACCGGATTATTATCTTGATGCAGAAGTTCCTGGAACAGATGGGTTAAATATGTATTCCCAGATTGCTGCTGAGGGTAGGTTACCTGAAGATGATGTGGAGAGCCTGGAACTACAAGCGATGATACAACTAGAAATCTCTAAACTTCCTGAAAAATATCGTTCGGTAATTGTATTAAAGTATATAGAAGAGCTTTCTTTAAATGAGATAAGTGAGATTTTGGAGCTCCCATTAGGAACTGTTAAGACGCGAATACACAGGGGTAGAGAAGCATTAAGAAAACAATTAAGGCATGTCTGATTAAGAAGGTGAAATTTTTATGAATTGTTCATCAAATATGATTATTTATATGCATGAATATCTTGATGAAGAAATTGAAGAGACTCATTTAAAAGAGTTACAGGAACATCTAAATCAATGTGAAGCATGTGCAACACATTTTCATGAATTAAAAAAAACCATTGCACTAGTCCAAAGTACATCCCATATACAAGCACCAGCCAATTTCACGGAGAACGTATTAGCAAGACTTCCAAAGGAACAAAAGCAGGCAAGGTTGAAACGTTGGTTGAGACATCACCCAGTGCTTGCTGCTGCATCTCTTTTCTTTATTTTCATGGCTTCAAGCCTGTTTTCTAATTGGAATCAGGACCATCAATTTTCAGTGTCTAAAAAACCTAATATAATTGTCGAAAATAATACTGCTATTGTTCCTAAAGGAGAGGTAGTAAAAGGAGATATTGTAGTTCGTAATGGGGACATAAAAATTGAAGGGCAAGTTGAGGGAAATGTTACCGTTATAAACGGGAAAAACTATATGGCCTCTGCCAGTCAAGTAACTGGAGAAATTAAAGAAATTGATGAAGTATTTGAGTGGATGTGGTATCATATTAAAAATCCAGTAAATGAATTTATAAATATGTTTAAAGATACTGATAAACAAAGTCTCCCTACCAATTAGTGTGGGGAGTTTTTTGATTAATTTTTTTTTATTAATGCTAAAGCTATTTCTCATAAAGATTAAATAATAAAAAATAGTCATATAATAAAAATGGAGTAATCTATTGTTTTTGAAGGAGATTGTAGATCTAACTATTAATTCCTTCTTTTCGTTATTAGTATTAATTTGAATATGTTATAATATGATAATTGTAGGCTTTAATAGCATACAAAGTCTTTTTTGAAATATCTACTTTTGGAGGAAGGAAAATGTCGTTTGTAGATTTCCCCTTTTTAAAATATTTAGCGAATACAGTAGACATTATCCTTGTATGGTATGTCATTTATAAAATAATAACTATTATTCGTGGTACAAAAGCAGTCCAGCTTTTGAACGGTATATTTGTTATTTTAATCATTAAGATGTTAAGTGATTTCTTTCAATTACAAACACTTGGTTGGATGATGGAACAGGTTATCCAATGGGGAGCATTAGCCATTATTATCATTTTCCAAGGGGAATTGAGAAGAGCTCTAGAACAGTTAGGGCGTGGTAAATTCTTTTCCCGTTCAGTTGTCCAGGAACATGAATTACAAGCACAGCTGGTAGAGTCTATTGTAAAGGCAGTAGATTATATGGCCAAAAGGCGTATTGGAGCTCTAATTACCATTGAAAGAGAAACTGGATTAAGCGATTATATTGAAACAGGTATTGCCCTTGATTCAAAAATTTCTGCAGAGCTTTTAATTAATATCTTTATTCCAAATACTCCGTTACATGATGGAGCTGTTATTATTCAAAAAGCGAATATAGCTGCAGCAGCTTGTTACCTGCCTTTATCTGAAAGTCCTTTTATTTCAAAAGAGCTAGGTACAAGGCATAGAGCAGCACTTGGAATAAGTGAAGTGACAGATGGATTAACAATTGTAGTATCTGAAGAAACAGGTGCTATTTCTATTACAAAAAATGGTGATCTACATAGAGAGCTTAAATTAGATTCTTTTAGAGAAATGTTATCTAGTGCTTTAATCCAACCTTCTACGAAACAAGCTTCTACCACTAAGTGGGGCTGGAAGGGGAAGAAAAAATGATGAAATTATTTGATAAAATTGTTAGTAAGAATTGGTTTATGAAAGTATTAGCATTAATTTTTGCACTCTTACTATTCTCTTACGCTACTCATTCAAATGATAATTCAAACGAAGTGAATGTACCAAGTGATTCAGAAACAGTGGTTTTGGAGAATATCCCGGTAACAGCTTATTATGATACAGATAATGTAGTAGTCACAGGAATCCCAAAAACGGTAACTGTTACTTTGAGAGGTCCAACAGTTCCGTTACAGCAGGCAAAATTAACAAAAGATTTTGAGGTATATGTGAATCTGGCAAACGCCGATCTTGGAAGTAAAACAGTGAAGATAGAAATAAAAGATTTATCGGATAAGCTGACAGCTATAATAGACCCTGAAACCATCAAAGTGAATGTAAAAGAAAAAGTGACAGAAGAGTTTAAAGTAGAGGCTGAATTTAGTAATAACTCTATTAAGAATGGATATAGTGCTGGAGTTGCTAAAGTAAGTCCAAGTACAGTTAAGATAACTGGAGCGAAAGATGAAATTGACAAAATTGCCTATGTAAAGGCAAACGTTAACCTTAATGAAGCGACAAATGAAGATATAAGTGAACGTGCAACAGTTACGGTCCTAGACAGTAGCCTTAATAAACTGGATGTTCAAGTGGAACCAGAAACGGTTGAAGTGAATATTCCTGTTAGCAGAACAAGTAAAACAGTACCGATAAAAGTAATTGAAAAAGGGACACCAAAAGAAAATATTAAGATTGATTCCATCACTTTAGATAAGAAAGAATCAACTATAACAGGTCCGGAAGATATTCTTAAAGACGTTGAAAGTACTAGAGTAGAAGTAGACGTTAGTACTATTGAGAAGGATGAAACTCTTTCATTGCCTGTAATCATTTCAAATGGAATATCATCTGTAGAGCCAGAGCTTGTGAATGTAACAGTTAAAGTCACGGTAACGAAGAATGAAGCATCAGATAATAATGATAAAAAAGCGGATGATCCAAATTCAGAGGAGACAGCAGCCTCAGATAGAGTAGATACAAAAACAATTAGTAATGTGCCAATAAGTTTACGGGGATTAAAGAAAAATCAAGATGTGAGTTTAACTAGACCTAAAAGTAGTCGTACAAGTCTTGAAATTTCTGGGGAACCAAGTAGAATAGCAGAAGTAAATGCAAAAGATTTTTCTTTATATATAGATTTAACAGGATTAGACGATGGAGAGCATGAAGTACCTATTATGGTGAATGGTCCTAATGATATAGATTGGGAGTTAGCAGTGGAAACTGCAAGTATTTCCATTACAAATGAAGAGGCTTAATAAGAGGTTATTTATAACTAGTTAGAAGGAGCGATATTGAAATGGGTAAATATTTCGGTACGGACGGAGTACGAGGCGTTGCAAATAGTGAATTAACACCAGAGATAGCATTTAAGCTAGGTAGATATGGTGGATTCGTTCTGACAAAAGATCATGATAGACCAAAAGTACTGATCGGGCGTGATACTCGTATTTCTGGACATATGCTAGAAGGTGCCCTTGTAGCAGGATTACTATCAATCGGTGCAGAAGTAATGCGATTAGGAGTAATTTCTACACCAGGCGTTTCTTATCTGACGAAGGCATTAGGAGCGCAAGCAGGAGTGATGATTTCTGCATCACATAATCCAGTAGCAGATAACGGAATAAAATTCTTTGGTCCAGATGGTTTTAAATTATCTGATGAACAGGAATTAGAAATAGAAGCTATCATTGATAAAGAGGTAGATGATCTACCAAGGCCAACAGGTGCAGACCTTGGACATGTGGATGATTATTTTGAAGGTGGTCAGAAATATCTTCAATTTTTAAAACAAACGGTTGATGAAGAGTTTTCTGGTATTCATATCGCTTTAGATTGCGCAAATGGAGCTACATCCTCTATCGCGATGCATTTGTTTGCTGACTTGGATGCAGATATTTCTACAATGGGTGCATCACCAAACGGTTTAAATATTAATGATGGTGTTGGATCTACACATCCAGAAGCTCTAGCAAAATTTGTGCTAGAAAAAGAAGCGGATGTTGGTTTAGCATTTGATGGAGATGGCGATCGATTAATTGCAATCGATGAGAATGGCCAAATAGTAGACGGCGACCAAATTATGTATATTTGTGCAAAATATATGAAAGAAACAGGACGCTTGAAAAATGATACAGTTGTTTCCACCGTTATGAGTAATCTAGGCTTTTATAAAGCATTAGAAGAGCATCAGATTAAAAGTATTCCAACTGCTGTGGGAGATCGTTATGTTGTGGAAGAAATGCGTAATAATGGTTATAATCTCGGAGGAGAGCAATCTGGTCATATAATATTCCTAGATTATAATACAACTGGTGATGGACTATTAACTGGTTTACAGCTTGTAAATATTATGAAAGCTTCTAAGAAAAAACTTTCAGAACTTGCAGGGGAAATGAAGAAGTTTCCACAGAAACTAAGAAATATAAAAGTGACAGATAAACATCATGTAACCGAAAATGAAAAAGTAAAAGAAGTCATTGCTAAAGTAGAGCAGGACATGAACGGTAATGGAAGAATTTTAGTGAGACCTTCAGGTACTGAGCCTTTGGTACGTGTTATGGCAGAGGCACCAACAGAAGAGTTATGTGAAGCATATGTAAACATTATTTCTGAAGTGGTAAAAGAAGAAATGGGATTGCCAGAATAAAAATTAGATAGCTTATACTAAAATATATGCAAATTGTAACAAAAATAGCACGGCAGAATAGATTATAGGGTGATGATTGTTTCTGGTAAGAAACAAATTTTCACCCTATTTTTTTTGCATATTGAAACTTTTCGTGTCGAGAAACACTCTTTTCTTCGTAAAGAGTGTTTAAAGTAAAATTCATTTACCTGTTAAAGGATTGTAATTGACGGAAAGAATATCTGTAGGGTATGATGGAAATGCTTTTGAAAAAAAGCGAACTTATGAAAAAAGGAGGATAGTATTTCTAATAGAAAAGAAGCGCCTGAACTAGTAATGGACGACACGAAAACTAGTTGACGAGGAGGAGGTTTATCGATTTTTCGGCGGATGCCTCCCGGTTGTATTAGCCAATCGTAAGTTCTACTTTAAAACATTAAGGTAACTTAATGCACAAAGAGTAGGGCATGCTAATAGTAGTCTTTTAGGATGTATGGAGTCTGATTGTAATTTCTTAAAAATACCAATTGTACAAATAACATCCTTATAAAATTATCAGAGGTAGGGGAGCAAGTATGTCCCCTTATGTGACTTCTTGCTCCCCAAGAACGGAGGAAAAGAAGTATGTGCGGAATTGTTGGATATATTGGAAATCAGGATGCGAAAGAGATTTTATTAAAAGGTCTAGAAAAGCTTGAATATAGAGGATATGACTCTGCAGGTATTGCCGTAAGCAATGGAGAAGGAGTCAGCGTTTTTAAAGAAAAGGGTCGTATTGCGGATCTTCGTAAAATTGTGGATGAGAATGTATTTGCCCCTAGTGGTATTGGGCATACTCGTTGGGCAACTCATGGTGTACCAAGTAGATTAAATGCTCATCCTCATAAAAGTGCATCTGAACGTTTTACTATCGTTCATAATGGTGTAATTGAAAACTACGATCTTTTAAAAAAGCAATATCTTGCCGATGTAGCTCTGAAAAGTGATACAGATACAGAAGTTGTAGTCCAACTAATTGAACATTTTGTGGCAGGAAGCGATGTAAAAGCTGCCTTCGTTCAAACATTGAAATTGTTAAAAGGTTCTTATGCATTTGCCCTTATAGATGAGCAAGAAAAAGATGTTATTTATGTTGCAAAGAACAAAAGTCCACTACTAATTGGCTTAGGTGATAACTTTAATGTTATAGCAAGTGATGCTATGGCTATGTTACAAGTAACAGATCAATATGTAGAATTAGTGGATAAAGAAATTGTTATTGTAAGAAAAGATAGTGTTACTATTGAGAACCTAGAGGGTGAAATTATTTCCCGGGAAGCTTATACAGCAGAATTAGATGCTAGCGATATAGAAAAAGGAACTTATCCTCATTATATGTTAAAGGAAATTGATGAGCAGCCATTAGCAATTCGCAAAATCATTCAAGAATACCAAGATAATGAAGGGAAGCTTACGATTGATCCTGCTATTATTGAGGCAGTAAAGGAAGCAGATCGCTTATATATTGTTGCTGCAGGTACATCTTATCATGCAGGACTTCTTGGAAAGCAATTTATTGAAAAGTTAGCTAAAATTCCAGTAGAAGTCCATGTTGCAAGTGAGTTTGTATATAATATGCCATTGCTATCTGAAAAACCATTATTTATCTTTATTACACAAAGTGGGGAAACAGCAGATAGCCGTGCAGTGCTTGTAAAAGTAAAAGAAATGGGATATCCAACTCTTACAATTACAAATGTTCCAGGATCTACTTTATCTCGTGAAGCAGACCATACGTTATTATTATTTGCAGGACCAGAAATTGCTGTAGCTTCTACGAAAGCTTATACTTCACAAATGGCTGTATTATCTATTCTTGCTGTAGTAACAGCTCAAAGCAAAGGTTATACAGTAGATATGGATTTAATTCATGAATTAGGAATCATTGCAAATGCTATGGAAGTTATTTTTGAAGATAAAGAAGAACTAGAAGCAATTGCAACAGAGTTTATGGAAAAATCCCGTAATGCTTTCTTTATAGGACGTGGTGTAGATTACTATGTTGGTCTTGAAGGAGCCTTAAAGTTAAAAGAAATCTCTTATATTCAAGCAGAAGGATTCGCAGGTGGAGAATTAAAACATGGAACAATTGCCTTGATTGAAGAGGGCACTCCAATTGTCGCATTAGCAACACAAGAAAGTGTTAACTTAAGCATACGCGGTAACGTGAAAGAGGTAGTTGCTCGTGGAGCAAATCCTTGTATCATTTCAATGAAAGGCTTAGAAATGGAAGGTGACCGCTACATTGTACCAGCTGTGCATGAGTTATTAACACCCCTTATCTCTGTAGTACCATTACAATTAATTGCTTACTATGCAGCACTTCATAGAGGCTGTGATGTAGATAAACCACGTAATTTAGCTAAAAGTGTTACAGTGGAGTAATTAGTTAAAAGAGTATGTTAAGTCGTATGTAGCTGTCTTATTCTTCTTCTCCATGCTAAAAAGTCGGTAGCTACTGTTAAATAGTTGGTATCCAGAGCGGAAGGAAGAGTGAGGAAAAAAGAGCAGGCGAACAATATGTACTCAATCATTTT
>DATMFU010000297.1:0-5662 GCA_035556015.1 Niallia sp.
GTTATTGCCCGCTATTCACCAAATACTAACCCAAAAGATATAAAAAAGGATATAGAAAAGTTACTGTAACTTTATATTCTCTTTATATAATGTAAATATATGGAACTGAATAAATACAGGACGTATTTTGTTTAGCTATAGAAGGAAATTTAATCTTTTCTATAGAATACAAAATACATCCTATTTTTTTATCTATAAGAAAGCAAGCGGAAAAAGTGATTTTTCTTTTGTTTACTTTGTGTTACTTCCACTGGTTCTCTAGTTTTTTCTTCTAGCCTCAATTCCATGGGTGGCTTGGAACTATTACTTTCTAATGTAACAATATGCTGTTTCTGTTCAATAATTTGTTGATGTTGCCTTTCAATATGTTCTTGCTGTTTTTTTAACTGTTGTACTAATACTTGGTTAAAGTTTTTCTGAAGTTCTAACGCATCTTTAATGGACTTTAAATCTTCTAGTATTTTTTCCGTAGCATCACTTTTTAAGGAAAGTGGTGGAGCAAGGGGACTACTAGTAAGACTAATACTACTAGTAAGTTCATCTTCTATTTGTTTAAGAGACAGTTGTTTGTTATTTCGTAATTCCTTTACTTTTAAGAGCATATCTATGCTATCTTGATTAAAGTAACGATATCCATTATCCCCTATAACAACAGGAATCAGTGCTTTTAATTCTCTTAACCAATTCCTAACTACACCTGGGCTTTCATTGATAGATTCAGCAGCTTCCTTAACAGTTAATAGTCGATTTTCTTCTTTAATAGATGTTACTTTCTCCTCAGTACTCAACATATACATACACCCCTCGAGAGAAATTATTACTTACTACCAGTGGCAAGGAGGACGCTTAAAATTCTTATATTATAATTTTCTCTATTAATAAAAAAATTCCTTTGACGAGCTTTGTCTAGTTTTGTTAGATTTAAATTTTTCTTACATTCAATGCTAAAGGGCCCTAAATAAGAAGGGGAATCCGATAACAAAAAAGGTGACCTCCTACTAAAGAAGGTCTCAACTGTAATAATTGCAATACATATTATAATAAAAAAGAGTAGAACTTTAACGTTCTCTCTTCGTTTTGTTATTTATTTCAACATTTGTAAGGATTATACCACTATTAGGGATAGAGGGCATTTGATTAAATGAAAATGAAACATCTTGATGTGGTAAGGTATAGGAAATGTCTTTTGCGAAAAACAGCAGTGTTTCTTTCATTATTTCTATGGTAATAAATTCCCCTGCACAACGATGTCCTTCGTCGTGATTTCCTCCTCCTTGAGGGATAAAGTTAAAAGGTGTTCCTTTCCAATTGTTAAATCTTCCAGGGTTGAAGATTTCTGGATTTTCCCATAAATCAGGATGATGATTCGTTCCATATAAATCTAATAAAACTAATTGCTCTTTCGGGAAAACATATTCATCCCATATAAATTCTTCCTTCGTACGTGCAACTGCAAAAGGAAAGAACGGATAAAATCGACGAACTTCTTGTACAAATCTTTCTAGTGTTTTTTCGTCTGTTTGTTTTAGTTTCTTAACTTCCTCTTGATGTTGTTCCATAGCAAGTACAGTAAAGCAAATATAGATAGATACAGCCACTATTGGACGGAGTATATTGATTATTTCAACTGCTGCTATTTGGCTATCTAGAAGCTCTCCATCTAGTTTTCGAAAATTTGAAAATACGTATAAGGTTTTCTCTTTCTCTATTTCTCTATTTCCCTTTCGGACTTCCTTAATTAATTCTTCTATCCATTTTTCTGTCTGTGCTCGTGCTATTCGCGCTTTTACATCTTTTGGACCGACAGATGCTGTTCCTTCAATCATATTAGATAATTGCTTCGCTCTTTTTTCTACTTCTTCTTCTTTTAAAGGTACCCCAGCCCATTCACAGGCAGTTCTACACATTACTTTTTTTGCTTCATCGTAAAGAGTGATTTCCTTTTTATTTCTCCATAATTCAACAACTTGATTCCAATGGTTCTTGGTGATAGTTCGAATTTCCTTTAATGAATCAGTTGTCATTAGGGACATAAACATTTTCTTTCTGTGTAAATGTTCAGCTTCGTCTAATGTTTGTACTCCTTTTTCTCCAAGGAGAGTCTTTAACATTTTACTTGGAGCAGCTCCATTTCTTTTCATTTTGCTATTATCATAAAATAGCTTTGCTCCTTCACTACCTCTTAAACAAATAACCTCTTCGCCTAGCAGTCTTGTTTGGAATATGTCTGATTGAAAACCAGTACAGCGATTTGTAATAAAATGATAACCTTCTTTTAACACACTTAGACTATGATCAAGGCCAGTTTCTTTTGGAATAACTTTACATTCATCCATAATAATTGCTCCTTTTATAAATAATAGTTTTCTCTTTTTTAATGACTGGGAAATTGCTAACATTTATATCCAGGTTGATATAAATACTTTGCCCTTTCTAAACCATTTGAAACCACTTTATCTAGTGAATCAAATAGGTTGGCATATGTATATTTCATGTTACAATATGTAAATGAAGTAGAGTGGAAGTGATAAAATGAACATAATAGCTATTACAGAGGAATTTGTAAAAAAACAATTAGATAATGACACAACAGGTCATGATTGGCACCATATAGATAGAGTTAGAAAGATGGCGTTATTTCTATGGAAACATGAGAATCAAAACTATTCAAGAGTAGTTGAATTGGCTGCTTTATTGCATGATATTGGAGATGAAAAGCTAAACGTATCAAAAGAATCTGGAGAAAAGAAACTTCTACAATTTCTTGAAATTCTTTTAATCGAGGATGAGGAAAAAAAGCAAATTCTTTCTATTATTTCCTCCATCGGATTTAAAGGGGGGAATGGAATAGCTCCACAAACATTAGAAGCCAAGGTTGTACAAGATGCAGACCGTATAGATGCCATTGGTGCTATAGGAATTGCACGAACATTTGCATATGGTGGTCATAAAGGTAGCCCAATCTATAATCCTGATATAGAGATAAGAGAGGAAATGACAGAAAAAGAATATAGAAATGGAAACTCCTCTTCTATCAATCACTTTTATGAAAAGTTATTAAAATTAAAGGATGGTTTACATACAAAAAGCGCTAAAAGAATAGCGGAAGTTAGACATCAAATAATGGTAAAATATTTGGATGAATTTTTTATAGAATGGAATGGGAGATATGAAGAGTATTTCAATTGAACATATGACAAAAACATATGGTGAAAAAAATCTATTTCAAGATATAACTTTTTCTATAAGTGAAAAAGAACGAGTAGGTTTAATAGGCATTAATGGAACCGGGAAGTCGTCCCTCTTAAAAATTGTTGCAAGATTGGATCTTCCTGATGAAGGAGACATAATTGCACCGAAAGATTACCGCATTGCTTATTCAGCACAAAGTCCAGAAATGAATGATGACATCACTGTCCTTGAACAGGTTTTCCAAGGAGATGCACCTGTTCTTGTCTTAATGAGAGAATATGAGGAAGTATTAATAGAAGTAAATAAGCAACCTGAAAATACTTCCCTTCATGATAGATTATTTTCGTTACAAAAAAGAATGGATGCTCTAAATGGATGGGAAGCTCATACTAATGCGAAAACAATATTAACGAAACTAGGTATCGAGAATTTTGATAAGAAAATTGGGGATCTATCTGGAGGACAGAAAAAACGTGTTGCATTAGCACAGGTGCTTATCCAAAATCCAGACTTATTAATTTTAGATGAGCCTACAAACCATCTTGATTTCGAAGCGGTTAAATGGTTAGAGGATTATTTAACTAGATTTAACGGTGCTCTTCTTGTCGTGACACATGACAGATACTTTCTTGATAAAGTAACAAATAGAATGTTTGAACTTGATGGTGGACGTATTTATAGTTACAAAGGTAACTATGCTGATTTTCTGCAAGCGAAAGCAATTCGTGAGGAAAATGAAGCAGCTACCATTGATAAACAAAAGAATCTATTTAGAAGAGAACTAGAATGGATGAGACGTGGAGCAAAAGCACGCTCTACTAAACAAAAAGCAAGAATCCAACGCTTTGATTCATTAGATGAGAAGCTTGCAAATGTAAAATCTAAAGAAAAATTAGATATGTCGTTAAAAGGAAGTAGACTAGGGAAACAAGTTTTTGAGCTTGTTCAAGCAAGTAAGGATTTTGATGAAAAAAAGATACTTAATAAATTTGATTTGCTAGTAAAACCAGGAGATCGAATTGGTATCATTGGGAAAAACGGAACAGGAAAATCAACTTTGTTGAATATTTTAGCGGGAAAAATTCCATTGGATTCGGGAGAACGTATAATAGGTCAAACGGTCAAAGTTGCTTATTATACACAGGAAAATGAAGAAATGGACTTAAATAAAAGAATGATTGAATATTTAAAAGAAACAGCTGAAGTAATTGAAACATCTGATGGAAAAACTATTTCGGCGGCGCAAATGCTAGAACGTTTTCTATTCCCAATGCATACACATGGAACTATCATTGGTAAACTCTCAGGAGGCGAAAAAAGGAGACTCTATCTACTTAAAATATTAATGAGTGAGCCAAATGTCTTATTATTAGATGAACCGACTAACGACTTAGATACACAAACATTAATGGTACTAGAAGATTATCTAGAAGATTTTAATGGAGTAGTTATAACAGTATCTCATGATCGATATTTCCTTGATAAAGTTGCTCAAACTTTACTAGTTTTAAAAGGCGAGGGTGTTGTTGACTCCTATTATGGAACTTACTCTGAATATCTTGAAGTGGAGCGAGCAGAAGAACAACTTCAACAAAAGGTAAAGAAAGAAAAGCCAGTGGAAGGTAATACGACAAAGGCAAAAAAAGTGAAATTAAGTTATAATGAACAACGTGAATGGTCTACTATTGATGAAGATATTGAAAAAGTTGAAAGTAGAATAGCTGAAATAGATAGTGAATTAGCCGAAACTGGTAGTGACTTTGAAAAGGCAAATAGTTTAATGAAGGAACAAGAAGAGCTGAATGAAAAATTAGAGTACTTAATTGAAAGATGGAGCTATCTATCTGAAATTGCTGATCAATAAGGATAATGGATAAAGTAGAACTTATTTTGAGCCTACAATATATTGAGATTGGCTATTAAGAAGAAAAGGGGGTATTCCGGTGAAAATCCTTTCGATTGAACCAACACCAAGTCCAAATACAATGAAAATAAACTTAGATCAAGAGCTTCCAATGGGAAAAAGTAATAACTATAAAGTAGAAAAAAAAGAGGAAGCACCAGAATTAATCCGAAATATTCTATCGATTGAAGGAATTAAAGGAGTTTATCATGTTGCTGATTTTTTAGCTCTTGAACGAAATGCAAGATATGATTGGAAAGAACTACTTTCAAAAGTTCGCCAATGTTTTGGAGAAGAGGATAAGGAAGAACAAGAACAAGTAAAAATTAATGAGCATTACGGAGAAATTAAAGTTCAAGTACAAATGTATAAAGGAATTCCTATGCAAGTTAAATTAACAGATGGGAATGAAGAGAAGAGATTTGGACTACCAGAGCAATTTATCCAAGCTATTTCTCGTGTTCGAACACCAGAAGATAATGTCGTCATGACACGTAAATGGAAGGATTTTGGTGTCCGTTACGGTGAATTTGAAGAAATTGGCGAAGTTATAGTGGAAGAATTAGT
>DATMFU010000298.1:0-2658 GCA_035556015.1 Niallia sp.
CTCGATTATACTAAATAAACCAAATAAAGAGAATGTACTAAAAATAACATCTATTTTAAATCTTTCCTAGATTACGAAATAGATATTAATTGGTACATTCTCTATTGTTCTTTATTAAGGTTTTGACTCCTTTAAATCTACTGATAATAATTTCTCTGTTCTACTATCAAAAGTTAAATGGACAAAAACACCAATCTCCTTTTCATCCTTTTTTACTATCAGTTTGAATTTCTCCGTTGATTTCCCTTTATTTTCTTCTTTACCAACATGCAAATAATCCGTTATTTCACTATCTGGATATGCTTCTTGTGTTTTTGCCATAGCAATTCTTCCCCATTTTACATAGGAAGGGAGTTCTTTTGTTTGTGCTTGAATAAGACTACTTGGAAGTAAAAATAAAATATTTACAATAAATAAGGTTACTAAAGTGAGTTTCTTTAAATTCATCTTGAGTTACTCCTTTCATTACTATTTTTAATAGTATTAACAGCTAAACAGATTATATGTATTTTTATATGTTAACCATATAAAAATATAGTTGACATAAATCACTTGGAAAAGTATAGTAAATATGGATAGAACATTGTATAGGAGTGAGGGATTTGAAAGGTTGGAAAACGATTGATATTACCATGATTGCTCTCTTTGTTGCATTGATGGCAGTAGGGGCAAATATAACCAGTTTTTTAATAATCGGAGGCGTTCCTGTTACATTACAAACATTTTTTGCTCTATTAGCTGGTTTCATATTAGGAAAAAGATTAGGTAGCTTAGCCATGTTAATTTATATGATCATTGGTCTGATTGGAATGCCTATCTTCTCCGGTGTAACTGGAGGGTTATTTACGATTGCGAAGCCCTCATTTGGATTTATTATTGCTTTTATTCCAACCGCTTACTTTGCTGGTTTAATCGTTGAAAAGAAAGATACTATCAAATGGTTTGTCATTAGTGCATTTATTGGATTATTCGTAAACTATTTAATCGGGACTACCTGGATGTATATAGCCTATAAACTGTGGTTTGCTGCTCCTGATGGTTTTAACTATTCTGTCTTATGGAGTTGGATGGCCTTGCCATTAATAAAAGATTTACTATTTACATATGTAGCTGCAGTAGTAGGAATGAGAATGAATCAATTAGTTGTAAGAAAAAGCTATTTAAGTAAAGATAGGTTTAGCAATAATAAAGGTATCTAAATGATTTCATTTAGATACCTTTATTACTTTTTTCAACATAAAACGACTATTAACGGAAATTCCTGTCATATTCTGCGCTTTTCCAGGAAATAAGTTATTTCCAAATTATCTAACTTGCATAGTAAAAGGAAGATCATAGGATTCTAAATCTTTTGTTAGTACATGTACTTCTACTTTCCAATTTCCAGGTTGATTTAACAATAAATTTCTATTTAAATAATACCCTTCTTTTTCTCTATCTAAAGTAAATGATATTTCCTTGCCATCTTTTGATAAGCTAATTGTAACTTGTTCAATCGGATCAATGGTTTTTCGATTATTGTCAAACACATTTATTTCATATTGATTTTGAATACCTGTTTTCTTTGGTGAAATGGACAAACTTATATTTTCATTATATCCTAATTCAGCTTCTCCATAAAATGGCTTATCTATTGGCAATGTTGGAGTCTGAATCTGTGTAAAGATACTGGTAATGATTAAAACAAGTATACCTATGCTCATTTCTAGCTTAATGGATTTCTTATAAAACTCCTGCTTATTAAGTAATTTTCTGTGAATAAGATGGTAGCAGCCAAAACCTAACATAAATAACAGTAATCCAACTTTTACAAGCAAGGTTATTCCATAAGTTGTTGAAACAAGGGAATGGAAATCAGGAATTAATAAGGACGCATTAATTGCCCCTGAAATAACAAGTACAGCTACAGAGAATAACGCCCATACAGAGTATTTATCAAGTGTTCCCCAATATAAGTCATGTCCTTTTCCTTCTTTTGCAAAAACTCCTTCTCGAAGAAATAGAATAATGACTATCATACCACCTAACCAAATAGAAGCTGCCAACATATGAAAGAAATCTAATGTAATTGCTAAGCTTTCATATGGAGAACTAGATGGATGACCTGAAAATGCTTTTACTAGTATGATCCCAATAAAGGCAAGACTAGGTATTATCCACATTTTCTTTATTAGTAGGCTATTCTTTTTCAATACATACATATTAGAAATACATAAAACAATAAATAGAAGTAATTGAATGATCCATATTTTTCCTTCTTTTGTACTTTGTAATGTAACTAATAAATTTTTCGGTTTAATTCCTTCTAAGAAAGAACCGCCTGAATAACTCGCTGTTTGTATAAATAGGAAAGACAGAATACTTAATGCCAATAAAATGAACGAAATCTTGGCAGTTTTTTTTGTTCGATTAATAAGTTTTTCGCTTAATTCTTTAGAACGATACCAAGCAAGGTAAAATAACATAATTCCCATATACAAAGAAAAACCTAAATAAAGAAAACCTCTATTAAAAACAGTACTTACAATCGTCGACATGGTACCAGTATTCTGTTGTTCAGGAAAAGATACTCCTTCTGGTAGTTCTCCAATACTAAAGGGAATTATACCTGATATTGTATGTCCATCTGCTGAAACTACCTTCCATTCAGTAGTGTAA
>DATMFU010000299.1:0-8834 GCA_035556015.1 Niallia sp.
ATCGTCTAAAAGCAGGTTGCTTATATATATTAGAAGTAACAAGTAATCAAGAAGGTCATGTTTTTCTTCAAGCAGAGTATTTACTGGAAAGAGTAAAACAACTATTAGAAGAAAATAAACAAGAGGAAGTAGAGTTTTCTCATATAGCGGAACAAATTATTCAGCTTGAAAATGAAGGGAAAATAATCGTTGAAAACCAGAAAATATATTTACCATCTCTGTTTTATGCAGAAAAAGGGTTGGTTCGTAATATAAAAAGGTTATTGGAACAAACAGAGTATAAAGATCAATTTCCTGAGTCAGAGTTTTTACTTGCTTTAGGAGATTTAGAAGACCGTATTGGAGTACAATATGCGCCTTCTCAAAGAGAGGCAATTCAAACAGCACTAATGTCGCCGATGTTAATATTAACTGGGGGTCCTGGTACAGGTAAAACAACTGTTATCAAAGGGATTGTTGAGTTATATGGTGAATTGCATGGTTGCTCATTAGATCCCAAGGATTATAAACAAGATGAACCATATCCGTTTATTTTAGCAGCACCAACAGGAAGGGCAGCTAAAAGAATGGCAGAATCAACGGGATTACCTGCTGTAACAATTCATCGCCTTTTAGGATGGAATGGAACCGGAGCTTTTGATCGGGATGAAGATAAACCTTTAGAGGGGAAAATTTTGATTGTAGATGAAACATCTATGGTTGATATTTGGCTTGCGCATCAATTATTTAAAGCTTTGCCTGAGCATATTCAAGTGATTATGGTAGGAGATGAAGATCAACTACCGTCTGTAGGTCCTGGACAAGTGTTAAAAGATTTATTAGATTCGACGGTGATTCCAACTGTTAAATTACAGGATATTTATAGACAAGCTAGTGGGTCATCCATTATTGAATTAGCTCATGAAATGAAGAATGGCAGATTACCTACAAATATTCTGCAACCGCAAGTAGATCGTTCTTTTATCAAATGTTCTTCTAGCCAAATACCACAGGCAATAGAGAAAATAGTATTAAACGCGAAAACAAAAGGTTTTGCTCCTATGGATATTCAAGTATTGGCTCCTATGTATAGAGGGCCAGCAGGAATAGATCGATTAAATGTTATACTGCAGGAAATATTAAACCCAAACGTAGATGGAAAACGAAAAGAATTACAATATGGTGATGTTAAATATCGTATTGGAGATAAAGTCCTCCAGTTAGTTAATCAACCTGAGAGTAATGTTTTCAATGGAGATATGGGAGAAATAGTAGCGATTTTCTATGCAAAAGAGAATACGGAAAAGCAGGATATGGTTGTTGTATCCTTTGATGGTATAGAAGCGACTTATACGAGACAAGATTTAAATCAAATTACCCATGCGTATTGTTGTTCTGTTCATAAATCACAAGGTAGTGAGTTCCCTATTGTCATCATGCCAATTGTTAAGAGTTATTATCGAATGCTCAAAAGGAATTTAATTTATACAGGTATTACAAGAAGTAAGCAATTTTTAATTCTTTGCGGTGAACTAGAGGCAATGGAAATTGGTGTCAGTCGAAATGATGAGCTAAGAAGACAAACTACTTTAAACGAAAAGCTACAAGAGGTTTTTGAAGAGCAGACAGATGAAAAAGACGAGCATGTAGGGGAAGAAGATTTAACATTGCTCTATGAGGGAAACATAAATGAAATAGATCCCATGATTGGAATGGAAAATATCTCACCATATGATTTTATGACAAATTAAAAGGCAAATTGGCAAAATAAGACCTTTCAGAATAATTCCTTCTGAAAGGTCTTTTCGTATCACTGGTCCATTGTATAAATTTCGAGTTTGTTTACCGTCTATAACATTTACCAATGTTTGTTTGTTATGATTTATATGAGATTTGACATAATAATAACTGTTATTCCAATTTGAATAACAAAGCAGTGGACAAAATTCCAATTTACTATTTAATTTTGCCAACTCCTAATAATGCTAGGTATATTTAGGCTGTAATGTGGGCATAAATGGAAATACTTACCTTGAAAGACTTCTGATTTATAGAAGTTTAAAAGTGATGAAAAAAGATGAGGTGTTTCTTTTTGCTTACATGTCCTAATTGCCATAGCAAAGATATTGGAAAAATTGGAATTAATCAATACTACTGCTGGAATTGCTTTATTGAATTATCCTTAATCAAGGGAATGATTCATACTCATCAAGTGGAAGAGGATGGGAGCTTGAGTTCTTTAGATGATTTATTTGAAGAAGATGAGCGTCGATTAATCTAGTCACTACTTCCTATAATGGCGCTCAATTTGTTAAAGGGGTGCTTATAAATGGGAAAAATAATGAACACTGCTGTAGCGTTTGGTGCCGGAATGGTGGCATTAAATTATTTACAGAAAAATAATATGATGAACCAAAAGCAAATGAAAAAAATGCAAAAAAGAGTTATGAAAATGTTTTAAGTACTAATTTTGACTGTAGTTATCGTAATGATACTACAGTCTTTCCATACAAAGATAAATCCCCTTTGATAAACCACCATGTATAATATCCTCTTTTATCTCTCAAAATAACAAGGGAGGGAATCGGATGGATATAAGAATTAAATGGTATTATCGATTAGGATTTTTGTTGCTATTGTTTATTGTATTATTCGTCTTTATTAAGTTAGCACCGATATGGTTACCCCTTTTAAGTCTTCTTGTTAAAATTATTTCTCCTTTTGTAATTGGAGCTTTTATCACTTATTTGTTACATCCAATAATTGAAATGTTACATAAAAAAGGTTTTCATAGAGGATTAGCAGTAGCAACTATATATATTCTGTTCTTTGGAGGAATTGGATATGGTATCTATAAAGGAATTCCTGTACTAATTAATCAACTAGAGGAACTATCAGAAAGTGCACCAGAACTCGCAAAAGCGTATGATAATTTAATAGCTTCTATAGAAGGGAAAATGAGAAACTGGCCAGTTAATATTCAGGAAAAAGTAGATAATAGTATTCAATCCTTTGAGGTAAAGTTAAATTCTTTATTAAGTAAAGTAATGAATGGTGCGATGAAAATAATTAATTCATCTATTGTTATTATGTTAATTCCTTTTATCTCTTTTTATATGCTAAAAGATATAGAAGCTGTTAGAAAAGCAACAAAGGGAGTAATTCCAAAAAAGTGGCGACAGAGTGTAAGGCTTTTTTTACTAGATGTCAATAAATCGTTGGGGAGTTATATAAGAGGACAATTGCTAGTTTGTACTGTTATTGGGGTTATTAGTTGTCTCCTTTTTTGGTTTTTTCATTTAAAATTCCCGCTAGTATTAGGAATTATAATTGGAATCACGAATGTAATACCGTATTTTGGACCTATTATAGGGGCAATTCCTGCAGTAATAATAGCTTGTACAATGTCAGTAAAGATGTTAATTATTGTAGTAATAATTATTGTTGTTCTGCAATTTTTAGAGGGGAATGTACTATCCCCCTATATTGTTGGGAAAAGTACACATTTGCATCCTCTTTTGATTATGTTTGCCTTACTTTTTGGTGAAGAAGTAGGAGGAATTATAGGAATGATTGTAGCAGTACCTGTACTTTCCATTGCAAAAGTTGCTATCATTCATATTAGAAAACATTTTGGCAAAAAGGGACAAGAAGTAAAGGGATCATGATCATTATATTGACAATACAGCTAAACAATCAGTATAATTCGAATGAAGAAGTATATGGATAAAGTGTTGATAGAAATAAGTAGATTATAGGCCACTTAAAGAGAGGAGTTCCCTTAGGCTGGAAGGAGCTCTAAGTGAAGGATAATTGAAAGCTAGTTCTAGAATGCAGCTAATCCCTGCCGTTATTCCGCGTTAAGGATTTTGAGAGATGAGTAAAAGGCTTGTTATAGTCTTTTTCCATAATCAGGGTGGTACCGCGAGCAATACTTTCGTCCCTGTCCAGGGGATGGAAGTTTTTTTTATGCAAAAAAATAAGCTCAGGCAACGGTAAAATGAATAGAAGAAATAGGAGGAAAACCGATGAAAAAATTAACTGGTGCAGAAATTAGAAGCAAGTTTTTAGAGTTCTTTCAAGAAAAAGGACATGCAATCGAACCGAGTGCTTCTTTAGTTCCTCATGATGATCCTTCTTTATTATGGATCAACAGTGGAGTTGCAACATTAAAGAAATATTTTGATGGAAGAGTAATACCTGAAAATCCTAGAATTACAAATGCACAAAAATCTATACGTACAAATGATATTGAAAATGTTGGGAAAACTGCACGTCACCATACATTCTTTGAGATGCTAGGGAATTTCTCTATTGGTGATTATTTTAAAGAAGAAGCAATTGATTGGGCATGGGAGTTTCTTACAGATGAAAAATGGATTGGGTTTGATAAAGAAAAGCTATCTGTTACAATCCATCCAGAAGATGAAGAAGCATATGTATTATGGAAAGATAAGATTGGTGTACCAGAGGAGCGTATTATTCGTTTAGAAGGTAACTTCTGGGATATCGGAGAGGGCCCAAGTGGTCCAAATACAGAGATTTTCTATGATCGTGGACCAGAATATGGAGACGATATCAATGATCCAGAATTATATCCTGGCGGAGAAAATGATCGTTATTTAGAAGTATGGAATCTTGTTTTCTCTGAATTTAATCATAATCCAGATGGTACGTATACTCCTCTTCCTAAGAAAAATATTGATACAGGAATGGGCTTGGAGCGCATGGCATCTGTTGTACAAAATGTTCCAACTAATTTTGATACAGATTTATTTATGCCAATAATACGTGCAACTGAACAGCTTGCTAATGTTCAATACGGCAATAATGCAGAATCTGATGAAGCATTTAAGGTAATTGCTGACCATATTCGTACTGTAGCATTTGCTGTTGGTGATGGTGCATTACCTTCTAATGAAGGAAGAGGTTATGTATTAAGAAGATTGCTTCGTAGAGCAGTTCGTTATGCGAAGAAAATTAATATTCATCGACCATTTATGTATGAGTTAGTTCCAGTAGTAGCAGAAATAATGGTTGATTATTACCCAACTGTTAAAGAGAAAACAGAATTTATTCAAAAAGTAATGAAGAGTGAAGAAGAAAGATTCCATGAGACTTTAACAGAAGGTCTAGCTATCTTGTCTGAAGTAATGGAAAAAGCAAAATCATCTTCTAACCAAGTAATTGCTGGAGAAGATGTTTTTCGACTATATGATACTTATGGATTCCCAGTTGAATTAACAGAAGAATATGCAGAAGAACAAGGTATGAGTATTGATCATGATGGTTTTGAAAGAGAAATGGAAAATCAAAGAGAGCGTGCTAGAAATGCAAGACAAGATGTAGATAGCATGCAAGTACAAAGTGGTGTACTAGGAAACATTAAAGTCAGCAGTGACTTTGTTGGGTATGATAAATGGACAACGGATGCAAAAATAGTAGCATTATTAAAAAATGGTGAAGTAGTGGAATCTGCATCATCTGGTGAAGAAGTTCAATTTATCTTGGATCAAACACCTTTCTATGCAGAAAGTGGTGGTCAAATTGCAGATAAAGGTACGTTAAAATCGGATCAAGTTACGATAAGAGTAGAAGACGTACAAAAAGCTCCTAACGGCCAAAACTTGCATAAAGGTATAGTAGAAACAGGCACTGTTATGGTCAATGAAGTAGTAACTGCTACTGTTGACGAGAAGAATCGTTCGAAAATAGTTAAAAACCATACAGCGACTCACCTATTACATCAAGCATTAAAAGATACATTAGGTACACATGTTAATCAAGCAGGATCTCTTGTACAACCAGATCGTTTACGTTTTGACTTCTCTCATTTCGGTCAAATTACGGATGAGGAATTAGAACAAATTGAAAAGATTGTTAACGAAAAAATTTGGGAAAGCATCCCAGTACAAATTGATTATAAAGATATTGATGAAGCAAAAGCAATGGGAGCAATGGCACTGTTCGGTGAAAAATATGGGAAAATTGTTCGTGTAGTTCAAGTTGGAGGATATAGCTTAGAACTATGTGGAGGATGCCATGTAGAAAATACTTCAGCTATTGGATTATTTAAAATAGTATCTGAATCAGGTATTGGTGCTGGCACAAGACGTATTGAAGCTGTTACTGGTCAAGGAGCATATCAAGCATTAAATGATCAAATTCATTTATTGAAAGAAGCAGCAGGAAAACTTAAATCGAATCCAAAAGATATTTCTGCTCGTATTGATGGCTTGTTGTCTGAAGTAAAACAACTTCATCGTGAAAATGAATCTTTAGCTGCAAAACTAAGTAATATTGAGGCTGGTAATTTAGTAAATCAAGTGAAAGTAATAAATGATGTTCCTGTGTTAACTGCATCAATAGCAAATACAGATATGAATAATTTGCGTACAATGGCAGATGAATTAAAACAGAAAATTGGTTCTGTAGTCTTAGTACTTGGCAGTGCTAACGAAGGAAAAGTTAACATTATTGCAGGAGTAACAAAAGATTTAATGGATAAAGGATTCCATGCAGGAAAAATTGTAAAAGAAGTTGCATCCATTTGTGGCGGCGGAGGCGGTGGTCGCCCAGACATGGCTCAAGCAGGCGGAAAAGATCCTGCTAAATTAGAAACTGCATTACAATTTGTTGAAGAATACATCAAATCAATTTGATATTGAGGACAAGTAGTGTAAAATGTAGGTAACTCTTAACAGAAATTGTTCGAAAAGAAAAATGAGGTGTTGCTTAAATGAGCTCATTCGACAAAACAATGAGGTTTAACTTTCCAGAAGAACCATATGAACATGATGTAAAAGAAGTTCTATATAAAGTTTATGATGCACTTCAAGAAAAAGGATATAACCCAATTAATCAAATTGTTGGTTACCTACTTTCAGGGGATCCTGCATATATTCCCCGACATATGGATGCACGTAATATAATGAGAAGATTAGAACGTGATGAAATTATTGAGGAACTAGTTAAGTTCTATTTAAAACAGCAACGAGAGGACTAAAAGAATGCGAATAATGGGCTTGGATGTTGGCTCAAAGACAGTAGGCGTAGCTGTTAGTGATGCTTTTGGATGGACGGCACAAGGAATTGAAACGATTAAAATCGATGAAGAAAGAGAAGAATTTGGTCTTGATCGTGTTGCTACCTTGATTGTTGAGCATGAAGTAGGTAAAATAGTGGTTGGACTTCCTAAAAATATGAACGGTAGTATTGGCTTTCGAGGAGAAGCTAGTCAGCATTATGCTAAGCTTTTAGAAGAAAAATTCAAACTACCAATAGTTTTTTGGGATGAACGTCTTACTACAATGGCTGCGGAAAGAATTTTACTAGAAGCAGATGTAAGTAGGAAAAAAAGAAAAAAAGTAATTGATAAAATGGCTGCTGTTTTAATTCTGCAAGGATATCTTGACAGCCAAAAATAATGAGGTGAAAAACAATGGAACATGGTGAAACTAATACAATTACCGTTGTAGATGAACAAGGTAATGAGCAACTATGTGAGATATTATTTACATTTGAATCAGAAGAATTTGGAAAGTCATATGTACTTTATTATCCAATAGGTGAAGATGATAACGAGGATGAAGAAATTGATATCCATGCATCGTCATTCATTCCAAATGAAGAAACAGGAGACGGTGAACTTTCTCCTATTGAAACAGAAGAAGAATGGGATTTAGTAGAAGAAATGCTAAATACTTTCCTTGCTGAGCAAGAAGAAGAATAAGATACGAAGAAAAGAGGAGCCAGGATTGGCTCCTCTTTTTTTATTTTATAGAAAAGAAAACCCTGGGCTATGCCTAGGGTTCTAAAAAGCTTATAGCGTGGTATTAAAAAAACTTCCTCATGGTGCTAAAATATTTTTGGTTCGCCAACCGAAAATAAAATGCATGGAGGAAGTCCTTATGTCAAAAGACAATAATAGTTTAGCACACACAACTTGGAATTGTAAGTATCACATCGTATTTGCGCCCAAATATAGAAGACAGGTTATTTATGGGAAAATAAAGAAAGATATTGGACAAATCTTACGCACTTTATGTGAGAGAAAAGGTGTGGAAATAATAGAAGCAACCGCATGTAAGGATCATGTACATATGTTAGTGAGTATTCCACCGAAATTAAGTGTATCTGCATTCGTAGGATATTTAAAAGGAAAGAGTAGTTTAATGATATTCGATCGACATGCACAACTGAAGTATAAGTATGGAAATCGAAAATTTTGGTGTACAGGTTATTACGTAGACACGGTAGGTAGAAATAAGAAAGTAATAGAAGAATACATACGTAATCAAATACAAGATGATATAGTCGCAGAACAATTGACGATGATGGAATATATTGATCCATTTACAGGGGAAGAAGTAAAGAAAAAGAAGCGAAAAAATTAAGAAAGGGAGAAGGCCTTTGAGGTCTGGCCAGTAGAAGTAGTACAATTGGCGAACCTTTCAGTAGCCCTTTAGGGCTTGGTCAGTAACAAAGGCTTTCAGCCGCAGAGAAAACCACCCGTTCTGTGGTGACCCCTAAAAGTTAGAGTTTTATATTAAGGAGCTAGTTGGCTTGTGTGGATACGGTATTGAACCGGACTCATGCCTACCAACTTTTTCTTTATACGCTTATTATTATAATAGTTGATATACTCTTCTAATCTCTTTTTTAGCTCTTCAAATGAACAGCTAGACCTTCCGTAATACATTTCCTGTTTTAATAAACCAAAAAAGTTCTCCATTGGTGAATTATCTAAACAGTTTCCTTTTCGAGACATACTTTGGTACACCTTGTGTTTCTTTAGTATTTTTGTCCATTTTTTATGTTGATAATGCCATCCTTGATCTGAATGAATAGTAGTT
>DATMFU010000300.1:0-14284 GCA_035556015.1 Niallia sp.
TTTCGCAAAATCATCATCTGTTAATATTTTCTCTGTAAATAGGTTCATTTGTTGATGTAACACTTTTGCGAAAGCTTCATCACAGGCTGCACGTAGTCCAAAGTCAGTCATATCTGGTCCATTATATTCATCGGATTTTACCCATTTTTCGAATGCCCACTCATCCCAAATGTGGTTATTATTTTGTAATAAGTAACGGATATTCGTGTCACCTTTAATAAACCATAAAAGTTCACTTGCAACTAATTTAAATGGAATTCTTTTTGTTGTTAGTAACGGAAAGCCTTTCGATAAATCAAAACGAATTTGATATCCAAACACACTAATCGTGCCTGTACCAGTTCGGTCCTCCTTTTTCACGCCATGATTTAAAATATGCTGCAATAGATTTAAATACGTTTCATCTGCATGTTGTTTCATGTACTCACTCCTTACTGTTCTATAGTATCACCAATCTATTCTAGCTTCTACATATCATATAGAAAAGAGCTTACCCTTTTCGATAAGCTCCTTCAAAATGAAAATCATTATTTAAATGGATATAGTTCTTTCTGCCATTTTCTTTAACATAATAAAGTGCTAAATCTGCTTGATTAATACAATGAAGTATCTGACTCTCATTCATAATTTTTTCAGAATATGCACCTATACTTACTGTAATGACTGAGTCTACATGAGAGGCTCGATGTTTTATTCTCAAATTTCTGACTTCTTCAATCACTGTTTGACATAATGAATCAGCTACTTCTTTTGTTTGATTCACCATCAATATTGCAAATTCTTCTCCCCCCCATCTTGAAGCAAAGCAACCATACTCATCTGCAATATTAGAAAGTACCTCTCCTAATCGCTCTAATACAATGTCCCCCTCAAGATGTCCATATGTATCGTTATATAATTTAAAACAATCTACATCAATCATGATAGCTGAAAGATGAATTGGTTCTTCGATTACTTTGTTCTTTATTTCCTTTAGATAATCATTAAAAGCACGTCGATTAAACAATTTCGTAAGTGGATCAAGGGAAGCCTGTAATTCTAACTGTCGATTTGCTTCTCTTAATTTTTTCGTTAACTCCCTCGTTATTTCAGCTTCTTTTAGTAAGTTTGTTTGCAGTTGCAATGATCGATTATATGAATAAAAGTGAGATTTAGATATATAATATGAAATTGGTAATAGCGACAATAAATAGATTACTTGATGTTTAAATTCAGGATTATCCTCTCCCAATATTAATAATCCAATGACTAAAACGGTTATCGAAATAATTAAAGAAACGACTAACTGTTTTAAATGCAAAAGTAAAAAAGAACTACAAGTTAAAACTAATAAAGTATAAATCATTAATTGATTATATAATTGTCGATCTAGAAGTGATACAAACGCACCAATCAAAATGAGTATGGTTACATAACCGTTTATAAACTTTTCTATTTTTCCAATATTTGATTTAGTAACTTTTAGTCTTAAAATTTTAAGTAAATATATAACCGCTAAATTAAAAAGGATAATTAGAAAATTAACATTAAAATAAAAAGAAAAAGGTTCATTTGCGTTAAGCAGTGGGATGTTTGAAAGTATTTCATTAAAAATATACATAATCACAATAACAATAGTGGAAACTTTACAGATTAAGCTTATTTTTTGCAAATTATGTTTAGCTATTTCCAACCTTTTACAATCTTGCTCTTCTATCATAGCTTTTCACCACTTTCTCATAAAACCAAGAGTCAAAAATTTCTCTCTACTCTATTAATTAATATTATTCCTGATTGAAATCTATAACTATATTATCATATTTTGGTAAAATATTCATGTGAATTGTGGGATTTTATTACAATTGCAGTATGATTAAAGACTCAAATGATAATAGTGTAATAAATAGGAATTATATACTATATCATCTAATTGCAAATCATCAACCTTGAATTATTTATTTTGAACGACATTTTGAGATATAAGTGGTAAATCCTATTAAAACTAGTAGCTTTAAAATAGAAAAAAACACTCGTTTTTGAACGAGTGTTTAAGATAACCATTTCGGTGGAGTGTTTTTCGACCAATATATATCCCCTATATGATGATGCGCAAGAAATTGATCTTCTTTTGTATGGTAGTGAAAATTATAATAATACCCTTCTTGTGGTCGATTTTCAGTTCTTACATGAAAGCGAATCAAGTCTTGCCTTTTGTGCCCATCTTTTATATGGAAAATTTTCTCTGAGTATTCTCCACTTGGATTTTCAGTAACGATTAAGGAACGAATTGATTGATGATCTAAGTTAGACAAAGTCATTGTAATTGCTTCTTCCATTTTTGGATAAATACGAGATTCAAATTCTTCTCCAATTACAGGAGAAATACGTGAACCAAATTTTATGTATGATTGTTCTTTAGCTGCAAATAATAAACTGTCGACAGATTCTTCTACTGTTTGTTGTTCTACATGAGAATCAACCTCATGTTGCTCAATATTTGATATTTCATTATATCCCGAACTTGTGCTGTCGGAAGGTTGTCCATTATCTAATAAGTCCCAAATTTCATGATTTGGTGTAATTATACCAAAGGTTAAAAGGGCTACTGTTATGACTAATAATTTTTGAAACCACTTCTTCAAAGTTAATCACCTTCCATTAAACGACAATTTAGTCAAAATGCTTTATAATATATACGAATTACCAATTAAAAGGTTTCATCTTTTTTTAATTCATTGTACAATATTAATGGAATTATGTCGTTTGTTTTTTATAAAGGAGGAATGCATGATGGCTTCAATTTCAATCGGTATTGGTCTTTTATTATGGTTAATATATTTAACTTCATTATGCTTTACTGCTAGAAGCTAATTTTAGTTTCTGCCTCTAAATTGGACAAGGGGTGACCGTAATTACGGCCACCCCTTTAGCTAACTTTATAGGTAACATATAAATAAATTTCAAGCTATAACATTAAATATCTAGCCTGAAGTGATTGTCTTCTCGTCTAAACGAAAGTCAAATTAGTATCGACCCGATCATCCGGGGAAATTATCATTAAGAAGTAAACCACTTCTTTGAACCGCGGTAATATTCCACTAGGACCTTCTAACTTAAGCAACGCAAACCCTACCTTCTTTTGCGTCCTTGCAGCCCCAAAGCTACTCCAGTGTGAATAAGTATCCTAAAAAATCTAGCAAATGCCAAACCATTTATCTGCTCCTAAAATAGCATTCTTTTATTATAACACAAAAAAATTACCATTACAATTATTTTTCTTCCAAATTACATTCTAAGTACATTGCTTTATGTTTCTTCAAAGTAAGCAAAAGTTTAAAATGATTAGATAAAATTAAGAAATTTTCACTTTACTTTTACCAATTTTCATTTCGTTTTTTTCTTGCCAAAGAAGGAATAAGAAGGTAAAAAGGAACGCAATAAAAACAATTATTAGAATTATGGCCAAAATAGCAGCTGGTTCATTAAGCGACATATAATGTACTAAACGATGCCCTAAACCTTCATATGAGGCAAACATTTCTCCCAATATTAATCCTAAAAAGCAAAGACTAAAACCCATACGGAGTCCTACAACTAATTGTGGCATAATTGCTGGAATTAATATTTGCCTTGCTTTTTGTATGAAACTCATGCGATAGGATGTTGCTAATTTCAAATAAATGTTTGGTACGGTTCTAGTAGCTTCCATACAGATAATCATAATTGGAAAAATCCCGTGAAATACAGAAAAGGCAACTCTACCTTGTAAAGTTAAACCAAAAATTAATAAAAATATCGGATATAGTGTAACTTTCGGAATAGAGTATAATCCAAGAAGTAAAGGAGATAAAGTTTTTGTCCAGAATGGGCTTAAGCCAATAAAAAATCCAAATATAACACCAAATATAGATGCTATTAAAAAGGAGATTAGAAGAGTAAGAAGTGTATTTCCTATATCCCCCATCCATTTTGACATATTTTCTCTTAAATCAACAAAACTATGAAAAGGTGAAGCCATTGCAGGAGCTCCAATAATCTGATAAATTATTTGCCATAATATGAGGATAATTACTGGGATCATATATCTTCCAACTTTTTGCCACTTTTGATCTGTAGCAATTGAATTCATAACATTCTCCTTTCTTTTATTAAATTCTATTATACATTTCTTTGGTATAGTTTATTTTCAATAAGACCAAGTACAAAGTTAACAACTAAAGAAATTACTACAACCAAAAGTACAGAACTATACATACCATTTAAATCAAAGTTATTGTAAGCGTATGATATGGTATAGCCTATTCCACGCGCTGATAATATAAATTCCGTTGCAATTACACCAATTATTGAATACGCTGCAGCAAGTTTAATTCCAGTAAAAATTAAAGGCCACGCTGCAGGGAAATATATATATAACAGCATCTGGCGAAATGAAAGATTATTTGAAAGGCCTACTTTTATAAGAACTTTTCGAATTTCACGGAAACCTAATGCTGTATTTGTGATCACTGCAGGCATTGAGAATAGTAACCCTATTACAATTACCGGGAAAGGCCCAACCCCAAATATACTAATGAATATTGGATATAAGGCGAAAAATGGTATCGCATAGAATAACATTAAATAAGGTTGAAAAATATGATGTATAAAATCTGAACGCCATAGAATAATTCCTATAATTATTCCAAATATTACAGCACCTAAAAAACTAGTCAAAATTTCAAAAGCGGTAATTCCGAAATGATTCTTTAGATATTCTTGATTACTTAAATTTTCTACCATATTCAAAACCATAGTAGAAAATGGGGTGAAGGTAAATGAATCTAGCCAATGCATACGTGTAGCAATCTCATATACCCCCAAAAAAGTGACTACTATTAATATTTGCACAATTTTATGAAGACCCATTATCCAACCACCTTGTCTTCATTTGATTCTTGTCTCATTAAAGATTCTTCTTCTAAACTTGACCAAAGCTTTTGTGTAATTTCAGCAAACTCAGGAGTTGTTAAAGCTTGCGCATCACGTGGTTTCGGCAATGAACTCTTAATTAGATGTTTTATTCTTCCTGGTCTTGCAGATAAGACAACAATTTTATCTGAAAGTAATGCGGCCTCTTGAATACTATGGGTAACTAATACGACTGTTGCTTTTGTTTGTTCAACAATTTTTAGTAATTCTCCACCTAAAATCAATCGAGTTTGTTCATCCAACGCACCAAACGGTTCATCCATGACAACAATTTCTGGTTCTGTTACCAAAGTTCGAGCAATTGCCACCCTTTGTCTCATTCCTCCAGATAATTGATGAGGATATGAGTTTTCAAATCCCTTTAACCCAACTAGCTCAATCATCTTTATTGCCTTTTGTCGATATTCAGACTTTGGTTTTCCTTGCATTTGAAGTCCAAACTCAACATTCTCTAAAACGGTTCTCCAAGGAAAAGTGGATTCTTCTTGAAATACAATTCCAATAGAATCCTGAGGTCCATTTACTGCTTTTCCTTTGATTTTAATAGAACCTGAAGTTGCCGATCTAAGCCCAGACAAAATTTCTAATAATGTTGTTTTCCCACATCCGCTTGGTCCAACAATAGAGATAAATTCTCCTTTTTCAACACTAAAATCAATATTTTGTAAAGCAATCACATCTTTTGATCCGTCACTATATATTTTAGTTAAATTTTCCACCTTCATTAATAAATCAGTCATAGTTCTCCTCCCTTTCGTCCCTATATTAAAATAAATGACAATAGCCATTATCAAAGTAGACCCCATACCTGCCTGGCCATTGTCATTAAAGAATTATTTATTCTTATCTAATGTCGTTATATCAAGCCTTTGATCTTCTGGTAAGAAATTCAAATCAAAGACATTTTCCCATTCTATTTCCTCTCCTTTTTTTAGTGTATTAGCCAGCTGCATACCCTTTACAACATTATTAATAGAATCAGTCTCTATTTTACTGCTCCAATGTTTAACCTCAGATAATTTTGTAATCGCTGTCACGGAAGCTTCTTCATCAATTTCAGCAGATTTCGCAAATATCTTACCAGCTTCTTCTGGATTAGCATAAATCCAATCTACGGATTTTTGATATGCAGACAAGAAACGTTTAACTAAATCTGGATTTTCTTTAATAATTTGTGGACTTGTTACGATCACACTTTGTTGATAGTTAGGAATTAAATCAGAAACCCGTAATAACGATTTCCAATCATCTTTTTGAACCGAGTAAGCTGGTTCTAACATGATTGACGCATCAACTTCACCTGCATCTAATAAAGTTAAACCTTCACTCACTCCACCAGAAGCAACAAGTTTTAAGGATTTTGGATCAATACCAGAAGCGTCAAAGACTAGCTGTGATGTAGTTTCAGTTACAGCTCCAGGATTTGTAAATGCCCAAGTCTTACCAACCATATCTTCAACTTTATTAATGTTTTCATCTTTTCTAGTAACAAAGACTAAATCACCAACACTTTGAACTCCACCACCAACAATTTTTAATGGGGCACCAGCCATATAAGATTGTAAGACTGCAGAAGATGAAACCTCACCAAATGGAAGATCACCCGATAATACATTCCTTACTGTAGTTCCACCGCCACTACTTCCAACAATTTCATTGATCTTGATTCTTTCCTCTTCAAAAAACCCCTGCTCCATTCCTACATTATAAGGAACCGCGTACAAGCCTGTTGGATAATGAGTAACAGAAATATCGATTTCATCAATTTTTTCTTTATTGTCTCCCGAAGTCGTTGTTCCTCCTGATGTTTCTTGTTTATTACAAGCTGCCATAATTAACAAAAGAATTAATCCAAAAGCAAATAACTTCCCATACTTCAACGATTTCTTCCAACTCATAATGATAAACCTCCCTTTCAATTAAATAACAATAAAATACCTACAAGTGAAAAATTATTTATATCTAATTGCGTTACTACATCACCTTGTAACCGCTTACTATTTTGACAGTATTGCGAAATCTATTAAGCAAATTTCATCTTAAATAATATTCTTTTCAAGTAATTCTTCGATTCTTTCATCTGTAAATCCCAATAATGATTGATATACATCTTTATTATGTTTACCCATTAATTCTGGTCCGGGATGCTTAACCTCTCCAGGTGTTCTACTTAACTTTGGAACGATCCCTGGCATCGGAAACTCTCCTAATTGAGGATGGTCAACTTTTATAATCATTTCTCTTTCCATATAATGAGGGTCCTCAAGAATATCTTTCGCTGAATATATAAGTCCAGATGGTACACCCTTTTTATCTAAAATAGTAAGAGCATCATCTGCTAAAAGTGTTTTAGTCCACTCTTCAATCATTGAATCTAAAAGTTTCATATTTTCTGCTCTACTATTGTGGGTTGAAAATCTAGGATCATCCGCTAATTCTGGCTGATCCATAGCTTCACAAAGTCTACGGAAAACTCCATCAGCATTTGCACCAATTACAATGTATGTTTTATCTTTTGTATAATAAATATTTGATGGAGCAACTCCTGGAAGAATATTCCCCATTCTTTCTCTAACATATCCTGCAAGTAAGTAATCTGGAATAATACTCTCCATAGTTGAAAAAACAGATTCATATAAAGCAGTATCCACTACTTGACCCTTTCCAGAATATTTAGATTCATGTATTGCTACTAGACATCCAATTGTTGCAAATAAAGCAGCTAATGTATCACCAATCGATATTCCAATTCTGGCAGGAGGCCGATCTGGAAATCCATTAACATATCTTAATCCCCCCATAGCTTCTCCAACACTTCCAAATCCTGCACGATGCTTGTAAGGACCGGTTTGTCCATACCCTGAAGTACGAACCATTATTATTTTCGGATTAATTTCTGCTAAAGTTTCGTAAGAGAGATTCCATTTTTCCATTGTCCCAGGGCGAAAATTTTCAATAATCACATCAACTTCTTTAACTAATTCTTTTAATATCTTTTGACCTTCTTCTTCACGTAAATTCAAGGTAATTGATTTTTTATTTCTAGATTGAATAGGCCACCAAAGCCCTACTCCATCTTTAGTTTTTCCCCAGTTTCTCATTGGATCAGATTTTCCCGGCGGTTCGACTTTAATCACTTCAGCACCAAAATCTCCAAGTAACCTACCAGTAAACGGGCCTGCTAGTAGAGTACCAAGCTCGAGAACTCGTATATCCTCTAATGGTAATCTTTGTTCTGCCATTGCATTTCCCCCTAAGACTTATAGAAATTTAAATTTTTCATAACATTGTATACGAGAGTGGTTGTTTGTATGCAAAGAGTTAATTGTTTTTTTAAAAACTCTGAATTTACTAATAATTTTAGAGCGTCAATAATATTTGTATTACTTTATGTATACAATATGGTAGAGGTGTTGACATGAATGCATACGAATATATTAAAGAAGCTATTATTCATGGAAATCTAGAACCCGGTATGAGATTAGCAGAAGAGTCCCTTGCAAAGGAGATGAGCATAAGTAGAACACCGATAAGAGAAGCAATAAAACAGCTAGAAGCTGAGGGCCTTGTCATTCCATTAAAAAGAGGCGTGAAGGTGAGACATTTCACTGAGGAAGATGTGAAACAAATTTATGATCTTCGTTCTTTGCTAGAAGGTTATGCCGCAAGTCAGGCAGCCATTTATAGAAGTCAAAAACATATAAATGAAATGGAAAAGGCTAATCAACTCTTAGAGAAAGCAATCGATCGATTTATTGAAAAAGATTTAAATTATACTAATGATATCGTGAATTCAAATCATTACTTCCATGAAGCTGTTATTGCTGCATCCAATAATGCGCATATTCAATTTCACATTTCAAAAGTAGTTGTATTACCATTAGTTTTTCGATCATTCCATGGCTACAACCACTCCCAACTTAGACAATCATTAGAATTTCATAAAACTATCCTGACTGCTATTAAGAATAACGAACCTGAGCGTGCACGTATATCTATGCAAGAACATATATATAAGGGACGTGACCATGTATTGGTAAAAATGCAACAAAAGAACAATGATTTATAGGGGGCATTACATGATAGAAATCTGTGAAGTTGGGCCACGTGATGGATTACAAAACGAAGCCAAAATTATTTCAACTAGAACTAAAGTCGAACTAATTACTAGATTAATAGAATCTGGTGTTCGAAATATCGAAGCAGTTTCATTTGTAAACCCAAAAGTTGTCCCACAAATGGCAGATGCTGAAGAAGTTTTAAAACTATTGCCAAAAAGTAATGATATAAGATATGGTGGGCTTGTATTAAGCTATTCAGGTCTTAATCGTGCTTTACAAACAAACATTGATTTTTTACATGTAGTACTTGCAACAAGTGATACTTTTAACATGAAAAATTCAAAAAGAACAGTCAAACAAGCAATTCAGGAACTTACAACTGTGATAAAAGAAGGAGTATCGGCTGATAAAGGTGTTGCTGGCATTCTTGGTACAGCATTCGGATGCCCATTCGAAGGTGAAGTACCTATATCTTCTATACTTAAAGTTGCAGAAGAATTTTTGAAAGCCGGATGTACAGAGATCACTCTAGCAGATACAACAGGAATGGCAAATCCCCTGCAAGTTCATAATGTTGTGCAAACTTTTTATAATGAATTTGGAAAGAATTTATCCCTCGGACTCCATTTTCATAATACACGTGGACTCGCTCTAGCAAACACATTAGCTGGTTATCAAGCAGGAGTCAGAAGATTTGATTCCTCAGTTGCAGGTCTTGGTGGATGTCCTTTTGCTCCAAAAGCTGTTGGGAATGTTTGCACTGAAGATATGGTTTACATGTTTAATAGTATGGGTATTGAAACAGGTACAAACTTAAACAAGCTAATTGATGTTGCCAAATGGATGGAAAAAAACATGGAACGTACATTAGCAGGAATGTTGATGAAAGCAGGAATTGCATAATGATTAAAAAATAAGAGTAAAAACAATTCCCTAAAATGAAAGATTGATTGAAAATTGTTAATCTTATATTCTTCAAAATCACAATATTCCTTTCAGTAATCCCTAAATAGACAAGCAATCAGCCATAATAAAACGGCTGATTGCTTTTTGGTTTTTATCTTATATACAACTATATAATAAACAAATTTAAATGAGCAATCGACTAATTTTTTTCAACTTAATATAAATAACTTATTATCCAGCAATCTTATGAATGAAACTTTTCGCTTAAGTAAAGCGTATTAGTAATAGAAAAATTTATATAGACCTTTACTTTAAAAGGAGAATGAATAATTATTGGAAACTAGAGAACAGTTGTATCAGTATATTAAGGATATTGAAGCGTGGGAAAAAGATCAGAAAGGGCTGTTTTTTTGGGAGAAACTTGGTCGTATCCCTTTTAAAATTCTTGATAAGGTAACACCAGCGTTTATTCAAAATAAACTTGGTGTTTTAGTAAATGAATTAGGAAGTTATATACAAACGGGTGGAAAATATTTAGTAAGTGAAAAGACGACCATTAAAAAAATACAAACTTTCTCTTCTCTTGATGAAATCAATTCTATTGAAGAAATTGGAAAGTTACCAATCGATGAAATGATTTCTATTAGTGAGAAACTTCGGAAAAACCGTGTGAAGTTTGCAACAGTACAGGGTGCCTCTACAGGTGTCGGAGGTCTATTTACATTGGTTGTTGACATTCCAATGATTTTGGGAACAGCTCTTAAAACATTGCAAGAAATAGCGATGATCCATGGTTATAATCCAAATGATCAAAAAGAGCGTGTGTTTATCGTTAAATGTTTACAATTTGCTTCTGCTGACATCGTTGGGAAGGAAGCCATTCTGAATGAACTAGCAATGATGCACGAGGAAAAAAATTCTCCGCAAAGTATGATTTCTCAACTTAAGGGCTGGCAAGAAGTATTCTTCACGTATCGAGACCAATTTGGATGGAAAAAGCTATTTCAAATGGTACCAATTGCAGGGATTATTTTCGGTGCCTTTGCGAATAAAGGCATGATTGAAGATGTTTCTGAAGCGGGTATTATGCTTTACCGTAAAAGACGACTTTATGATAAATTACATGAACTAGAAAAGAACGGAAATACTGTTAACGAATAAAATTAGAAAAAAACCGAAAATTTGAATAAGATAAGCGGAAAAACTTCCTTTATTATCTAAAAATTCGTTTACTTTTCAACATAAAGGAATTTTCTCCGTTTGTTTAAAAATTAGTCCCCATAAACCATCGATATAACAATAAAAATAGGATAAGAAAATCTCTGAGATTTCTTATCCCATTGCCCTACAATTTTTGCACTTACAAAGAGAACTCTTTAACGATTCTTTTCTATAACTCCATAATGAAACTTAGCGGTTAATCGTACATCTCTAGTAAAACCGTATTCTTCAAATAACTTAGAACGAAAATGAGCTTTGACTACTACTCTTTTTCTAGCAACTCTCAAAGCTTCTTGTACCCATTCTGCAGTTAATTGTTGATGACTACCAGCATCTCTTAGGGCTTCAAAATTATTCGATTCCTCGATAATTTCTTCGAACATTGGATCCATATAAACAACATCAAAAGAAGATTCAGGTAGTTCCTTTAAATAGTCAAGCGCCTCACGTTGCACAACTATAATTTGACGCATACATTCCGTCAATGGTAATTCGCTTATATCATAGTTTTTCATCCCGTGTTTTACGATAAATGCGACGTTTTCATCTACTTCGAGTCCAACGACTTCCCCTTCTGTACCGACTGCAAAAGCAGCTACAATTGCATCAGATCCCATTCCTAACGTACAATCTAGGATTGAATCACCTCGTACTAGTTCAGTTGCATGAAGAAATGGATCTCCTTCACCTCGATCAATACGTTTGAGTCGAAATGCCGCCGAATTGGGATGAAAAAAGAAAGGCGCAAGTGCACCTTTCAGGTAATATTCGTATCGATTTTTGCCTGCCACGATCACATTTGCGTCTAATGTTTCACTAATTTTGGAAACTGAGCGTTTTTTTCTAGGCTCAAAAGATATGCCTAGTTCATCGCAAGCTTTCTGTGCTAGGGTGATTGATAAATCATCAGGCCTGCCTGCAGTTGTAACTATTGTCCGCATGCTTGTTTTAAAACGCCCTCTAGGTGGTCGCGAATTTGTTCCATTGGGAAACCTTCAATTTGGCTACGTGGGATAAAGTATTCTAATTGTCCATCTCTTAAAATGGCAATCGAAGGTGAACTTGGTGGAACTTCTTCAAAGTATCCGCGCATTGCTTCTGTAGCTTCTCTGTCTTGTCCTGCAAAAACAGTCACTAAATGATCTGGTTTTACTTCGCTAATTGCTTCACGCACTGCTGGACGAGCTAATCCTGCTGCACAGCCGCACACAGAATTGATGACCACTACTGAAACTCCTTTTGTTGTTGCCATAAATTCATTTACTTCATCTGCTGTTGTTAACTCCGTAAACCCTGCATCTACTAATTCTTGACGCATTGGTTGTACAATACCTCTCATATACTCATCATAAGCGTTCATCATTTCAACCTCTTTCATATATAATCACAAATCCAATTATAGCAATACTTTTTTAAGTTTAACAGTAACTTGATTTTGTCATTATTTATTCCATTAATTAAAAACTAACTGTTCTAATATATCAATATAAATAGTGGTGTATATATTTTTTATTAAAGGGCGAATTTATTAATGTAAAGGAGGGATATTTATGAATTATAACTTAACAGAATTAGAAGTCGAACATTTACGAAGTTTAATCGGTGGACATGGTAATGTAGCAAAAAAATTGGAAGCCTATGCGCAAAGTTGTACAGACCCGGAGTTAAAAACTATTCTTGAAAGAGATGCACAAGCAGCAAAACAAGCCCAACAAGATTTGATGTCATTTTTAAATTAAGGAGGATGAGTATGTTTCAAGATAAAGAAATGGTCAATGATTATCTTGCAGGAATAAATGCAAGCTTAACAGGTTATGCTCATATCATTGCACAAACAAATAATTCAGAACTAAGACAGACGTTGATTCAAATGAGAAATCAAGATGAGTCTCGTCAACGCACATTATATAGTTATGCACTTCAAAAGGGACATTATAAACCAGCTGCTCCTGCTTCAGAAGAGGTAGTTCAGCAATTAAGAACCGAATTAATGGCCGAACAACAAAATAATTAAGTTCTAAAAGCCGAACATTGTTTTCGGCTTTTTATATTCTGTGCATTATCATAGGAATTTTTGGTTCTACATATTTAAGACATTTCTAAAATCACTGCATATGATAATTTATAAAATGATGAAGGGAACGAAGATTTTGTACTATAATTCTAATGGGTATCCTTATCAAAACCCTTATTATGGTAATGGGTTTTACAATTACCCAAATTTCTTAGCTTATCCTAATGGTGCAATTCAACCAAATCAATTTGATCAAAATTTTCCTATTGGAAGTGAAAGAGGAAATTTAAAAGATGCTGGTCCTAACCCTTTTGTCATTAATATTAATGAGGCATCAAAGCAAAATAATACGTATCGTACCGCTTTATGGACAGGAACACACTTACAACTGACGTTAATGAGTTTAAATCCTGGTGAAGATATCGGTTTAGAAATGCATCCCGATGTCGATCAATTCTTGCGTATTGAACAAGGTCAAGGAATGACACAAATGGGCAAGAGTAAAGATCAATTAGATTTCACAAGAGAAGTTAAAGATGATTCTGCCATCTTTATACCGGCTGGAACTTGGCATAACTTAACAAATACAGGAAATACACCGCTAAAACTATATTCCATTTATGCGCCGCCTAATCATCCGTTTGGTACTGTTCATCCCACTAAAGCGGATGCCCAGATGGCTGAAGGTCACCAAGTGAGCTATGTTAATCCCAACTATCATTGGCAACATTATTATTATTAATTAACTAATCAGCCTTCCACCCAAACAGTGCAGCCTGGAATGCATTTGCAGCCCTGATTCCTGCATGGTCTTTAATAACTTCACCAGTCAAAAAGTGAATTTTTAAAAGTTAACATGACCATTTACTTAATGAAAAAGACCCCACTCACAAAGATGTGTAGTGCGGTCTTTTTTGAATTAGTATGACAGAACTAACTCATCTATTATTTATACTTCTTTATTTTAAACTATTTCTATTAAAGTTTAACAATTTATTTGTAAATTATTATAAAAAGAGGAATAGTCTCTTTCTACAAGTTTTGTTTCCCATAATATAGTGCCAATTCATAAGCAATGGCTGCTTTATCTCCTTCTTTTACTTCTCCTTTTTGCAATCTTTCAAGCCAGTAC
>DATMFU010000301.1:0-13229 GCA_035556015.1 Niallia sp.
AGGTTATTTCCTTAATGCTTTTATCTGTATCTCTAATCAATTCCTTCGCTTTTTCAATTCGACACTCTGTTAAAAAGTCAATATAATTAATGCCTTGCTTTTCTTTAAAAATCTTACTTATATAAATTGGACTTAATCCCACTTTCTTTGCAAGTGACTCTAACGAAATATCTTCTTGAGAATGAGCAAGAATATACTGTTTAAGCTGATGTATGACATCTGCCTCTGTTCGATCTGTCTGCTCTTGAAAAGTTTGAACCATATTCTCTAAAAGACGGATTGTTTCTTGCTGAAGCTGAATATAACTTGTCGGCTTATAAGAATATAACGGAGTCTCTGTCTCTATTCCCATTTCGTTCATTATTCGAGAAGCGTTCCATAGAATTTCTAAAATACGTTGCTGCGTATGAAGAATATCTGTTTTTTTATTCTCATAATGTCTAATCACATATAATACATACTTTCTGACATATTCCCATTGTCCCATTCGAATTTGGTCAGCAAATACTTTTCGCCGATGTTCTATCAATTTTTCATTAGTGGAGTCACTTTCCTCTATTTGGTCTTCCGAATAAAAGCGGTACTTCGTACGTGAGGAAATATCCATGGTGGCAATTAATGCCTCATGATAGGATTGACGAACTTTTTCTAAAGAAGTGGAAACACCTCCTATACCAATAAAGCCGTTCGGTACATGATGAAGAGTAAGAGTAGATAACAACTTAAGAGCTAATGTAGTTGCTTGTGATCGATAGGAGCTTTTCTTCTCCCGAAAAACAATTATGGGAAGATAAGTTCCATATAAAGCACCAATCCAGCCACTTTTCATACTTCTTACTTCCTCTTTAATTGCTGAATAAATCTGTTCTGATCCAGTAGGAATAGATAATAGCATAACAAACATTTCGTTAGTGGATGGCGTTTCAAGCATCTCTACTAGCATGTCTACATGTACTTCATGAACATGATCAAATAGTAATTGGGTGACTACATCTGTTTCCACTAGCGATAAAGTTTTCTTTAAGGTCTCCTGCTGGAATTTTTTTATTGCAAATGCCTGTTCATCTTTCTCAATTTGTTCAATAATTTTCCCAACAGTAGCCACTATTTCACTTGCCTTACTAGGCTTAAGTATATAATCCTTTACTCCAAGCTTAATGGCTTGGCGCATAAAATCGAATGTATCAAAGGCAGTCACCATAATAAACCTTGTATGTTTATTATTTTCACTAATCCGTTCTACAGCTTCTAAACCACTCATCCCTGGCATTTTTATATCCATTAAGACAAGGTCTGGCTTTTCCCTTTCTGCTAATTCGATAGCCATATTTCCATTTTTCGCCTGTGCTATCATCACATCCGGAAAACCCCTTTTTATTATGGCTTCCATGCCTTCTCTTTCTACTTGTTCATCATCTACAATGAGGAGCTTTACCATTATTATTCACTCCTATTTCTTCATTTTTATGATTACTTTAGTACCGGTATTTTGCTTACTGATAATAGTAATAACATCGTCATAGCCAAAAAATAAACGCAATCGTTGAATGACATTACTAAAGCCAATCCCAATACCCTTTGCATGTATGGACATTTCTGTTTGTGTACCTTTAAGCAGTTGTTGTATTTTTTCTTCTGGAATACCAGCTCCGTCATCTTCCATTTCCACATAGATATTATCCTTATTTTGATTTACACGTACCCAGATAGTTCCTCCTTCTTCTTTCGGCTCTATTGCATGAATAACGGCATTTTCAATTAAAGGTTGTAAAGTAAGAGACGGAATTCGAGCACCTAAACAAAAAGTATCTACTTCCATATGAAATTGTAATCGATCTGTAAATCTAGCTTTTTGAATATCTATGTATTGTTTTAAAACCTCTAGTTCTTCACCTAATGTAACAGACTGATCTATTTGCTTAAGATTGTAGCGAAGAATTCCTGCCACACTAACTAATAAATCACTCGTTTCTTCTGAACCTTCTAAGTAGGCTTTTTTCGAAATGGTATTTAGTGTATTAAATAAAAAGTGGGGACTAATTTGACTCTGTAGCGTTTTAAATTTACTCTCTTGCAGTAATATCTTACTTTGCTGTAATTCATGCTCCAATTGGGCTTTATGTTTCATTTCGGAAATAAGGGTATTAATATTGATTCGCATACGGTCAAAAGTCCTTGCTAGGAAAGCCATCTCATCTTTTGTTTCGACTTTAACCTGTAAATCAAATCTCCCATTCGATAATTCATTTGCTGCTTTTGTTAGTTGAAGAATTGGTCTTGTAATACTTAGAGAAAACCAATAGGTAACAAAGAATAATACGCCTATAATAAGTAATAAAATAAAAATTCCAAGTTTCATTACTTCCCCTGATTGTTCAATAATGCTGCGATAAAAAAGATCATATGTTTTAAGCTCTGTATCTACTAAAGTTAGAGACATCTCTGAAATATAATTTGATATTCTGGTAGCTTCTGAGAATTCTTGTGCAGCTCCTTCTCCATCATTCTCAGAAAGAAACAATAATAGGCGATTTGTCGTTTCCATAAAACTATCAATTAAATGAATATAGTTTGTTAGTACAAAGTTATTTTCTTCATTTCTTAATGAGTAGACATTCTGTTTAGCTCTTTCAATTCTTTCTGTACTTCTATTCAGTTGCTCCTCCTTTTCTTTTGTTGGTTTTATCATGTAGTTATTTAAATCAGTAATGACCGATTGGCTACTAGAAGTAACTTCATTTAGCTTTAGATAACGTTGCAAAATCTCATTATACTGTTGTTGTGTTTTGTTATTATAGTAAGTAAGTGCCATCCACATACACGCCATAATGATAAGAACGATGGTTGTAAGCAACAAAATTTTCTTCTGAATGCTATTCATTTTTCCCATCTGCTTTCACTATTTTAATATCTGTTAAGTATCCATTCTGATCTAGTGGAACCTTTTCTCCATTTAACCAATCTAGCATTAATTGCACACTTAACTCTCCCATCTTTTCAGGAGACTGTTCCACCATTGCATCCATTTTCCCCTCTTGTAATAGAGTAAGAGAGTCAGGACTGTCATCAAAGGAATATAGATAATACGGTTCGATTTGATAGCGCTTACCAATTACTGAAACTAAAGTACCTACCACATTTGCATTGACTGCTATATAGGCATCGGCATCCGGCTCTCTATTTAAAATATCTTGTGTTGCTATTACTACGTTTTCTTTTGTTGTATCAACTGTTTTAGCATAAACAATATTTATATCTTTATATTTTAACAATACTTCTTCTATTCCTCTTAGTCGCTCATTTTGAAAAAATTCTTGTTTTGAATCAATCATTAATACAACCTTCCCAGTCTGTCCCATATCTTGAATCAATTGTTCGGCAATTAACTTGCCTGCTAAGTATTGATTAGATCCTACATAGGTTCTTCTTAAACTATCTTTTATCGGGACGTCATTAGCAATTGTTATAATTGGGATTCCATAAAAAGATGCCTTTATTTTTGTCAGATTTTTAAATTCATCTGTATCTAGTCCTTGTACAATAATTCCATCTACTTTCGAATGGATAGCTATTTCAATATTTTTCAAAAAGTCTTCTTCATTATTCCCATAGCTACCCCATACTTCTAAACTTATCCGTTCTATTTCAGATTGTTTAGTAGCTCCACTGGAAACTTTATTCCAGAAAGGAGTATCTCTATCTTGTGTAATTAATACCAGTCTTTTTTGTTCTTGATTAGAAACAACTAGCTTAGGTAATTGCCAATCTGTGCGAAAAACATTGTTTGCCGTAATAGCAGTAAAATAACACAGAACCATCATAAATAGGATTAGTATAATGACACTTGTCTTCCGCAATAATTACCAATCTCCCTCCTAAAATGGTGATACAAGTTCATCATAGCACCATTTAAAAATAGTACAATATTATTATGGTAAAAATTTGGCAGATAAAGCAAAAAAATAAATAGGAGAGGTCTCTATTCGCCCCTCCTTCAACAATATTATTTTTTCATTCTTGTCACTACATCAAAAATCACAGCACCAGCTAAAACTCCACCTCTAATCATATATTGATAGGATATCCCTACACCCAGTAAGTTCATTCCACTTGAGAGTGATGCCATTACAATCGCTCCAATAATCGCCCCCGTTACTTTACCAACCCCACCAGCAGCAGAAACACCACCAACATATGCAGCTGCAATGGCATCCAATTCAAACAAAGTACCTGCTGTCGTTGTGGCTGACTGTAGACGAGCAGTAAAGAGAATGCCAGATAATGCAGACATTAATCCCATTGACCCAAATACAATATACGTTATTTTCTTTACATTGATTCCACTTAGATGGGCAGCTTCTGGATTGCTACCTACTGCATATATATGTCTTCCGGTCACTGTTTTAGTTGTGAAGAAATGGTAGACAATAACAACAGCAAGCATAATAATCATTGTCCAAGAAAAACCGTTATATCCTGCTAAAATCCAAGTAATATACGCAATGATTGCGGAAATAATTACTAGTTTACTAACAAACATAGGCTTGGATAGTACTTCAAATTGATACTTTAATTTACTTTTCCGATTGGAAATTTCACTAAAAACATAGAATAAGATACCAATTAAACCAACTATTAAAGATAAGAGATGTAATCCATTCACTTCAGTAAGAGAAGGAATAAATCCATTACCAATCGCATTAAAGCTATCATTTTGTATAATGATCGTGCCTGACTTTTCTGTTACCTGAAGAAGAGCTCCACGAAAGATTAACATTGTTGCTAACGTAGCTACAAAAGCTGGAATTCCAATTTGTGCTACTAATAATCCATTGAATAATCCTACAACTATCCCTAGTACAAGAATAATAGGAATGGTTAAATATACAGGTACGCCAGCTTGTGTTAGTAAGATTGCTGCAATAGCTCCTAAAAATCCTGCTACATATCCTACAGATAAATCGATATGACGAATAACAATAACCAGTGTCATTGCTACTGCTAATACTGCAATATAACCAGCAGAATCGAGTAGATTACTAATATTTCTAGAAGAAATGAATAGCCCATCTGTCATAATAGTAAAAGTAAGAATAATAACAATTAAAGCAATATACATTCCATACTCACGAATATTATTTTTCATGACTGTTTTTGTTTCTTGCCATAAACTCACACGAATATTATCTTTCATGTCTGTTTTTGTTTCTAAATTCACATTAACCCCTCCTTTATTGTGTTGCCAATTGCATAATATTTTCTTGGTTAGCATCCTCAATATCCAGTTCACCTTTTAACTCTGTCTGAGCCATTACATAAACCCGATCGCTCATCCCAAGAACCTCTCCTAGCTCCGACGAAATCATAATGATACTCAATCCATCTTCAATGAGTTTATTCATAACTGTATAAATTTCAAATTTGGCACCCACATCTATTCCGCGAGTTGGTTCATCTAAAATTAGTAATTTTGGAGCAACAAAGAGCCATTTACCTAGCGAAACTTTTTGCTGGTTCCCACCACTTAAATTTCCAGCCAACTGTTCTAAAGAAGGTGCCTTTATTTGAAGTGAATTTTTATAAGACTCTGCCACTTTTATTTCTTCGTTCTGATTAATGATGCCGCTTTTAGCAATTCCTTTCAGATTTGCTGTAGTGATATTATTTTTTATATCTTGTAGTAGAAATAGACCGTCTCCTTTACGATCTTCGGTTACATAAGCAATTCCTGAAGCTATGGCTTCACTCGTATGCTTAAGTGTTTGAGCTTGGCCATTTATCAGCATTTCGCCAGACAGTTTATATTTTCTCGCGTTACCAAAAATACTTAATGCAAGCTCTGTTCTCCCAGATCCCATTAAGCCTGCAATTCCAACGATTTCACCTTTGTTAACCTTTAGATTGATATCTTTTACTACATACCTTCCTAACTGTGGGTCATATGCCGACCAATTTTTTAACTCTAAAATGGTTTCGTCTTTGATTGCTTTCTGGCGTTTAGGATAAATATCTTCAATTTCACGTCCAACCATATTCTTTATAATAATGTTTTCAGAGATTTCTCCCTTACTAGCATCAAGTGTACAGATTGTTCTTCCATCTCGTAGAACGGTTGCTTTATCTGCAATCGAGATAACTTCTTTGAGCTTATGAGAGATCATTATGCAAGTAATTCCTTGTTCTCTTAACTCCTTCAATAAATTCAACAAATTTTCACTATCATCTTCATTAAGAGCTGCAGTAGGCTCGTCTAAAATAAGCAGTTTCACATCTTTACTTAAGGCTTTTGCAATTTCAATTAATTGTCTTTTTCCAACACTTAAATCTTTTACAAGGGTTTCAGGATTCACATCGAGTTTTACCTTTTCTAATAGCTTTCTAGATTCTACAATCGTTTGATTCCAGTTAATCATTCCACCTTGTTTCACTTCATTTCCTGTAAAAATATTTTCATATACAGTTAAGTCTGGAAATAAGGCAAGCTCTTGATAGATGATAACGATTCCTGTTTTTACACTGTCACTGATTTTATGGAATTGCTGTATTTCCTCTTCAAAAATAATATCTCCCTCATAGGTTCCATATGGATATACACCACTTAACACTTTCATTAACGTGGATTTACCTGCTCCATTTTCTCCTATTAAACAATGAATTTCTCCCTTTTCTACTTTAAAATTCACATCACTAAGGGCTTTAACTCCAGTGAATTCCTTCGTTATTCCATCCATTTCGAGAATGTATTCACTCATGTTTTGTCCTCCTTTCGAAGGGTCAGACCCCATAAGGAGTCAGACCCATTAGACACTCTTTTTACAAGCTTACTTTAACCCAGTAAATTCACTTGCTTCATAGTAACCTGAATCAACAATTTCTTTCTGTACATTGTCTTTATCTACTACAATAACGTCTGTTTGTTTTGCTTTTACTTCCACTTCTCCATTATCGTACGATCCATTTGTTTCTGGTGTTTTATCATCTAGAATATCCACAGCTATTCCCATAGCATCTTTCACTAATGTACGAACATCTTTAAATACTGTCATAGATTGTTTTCCATCGATTATATATTGGATAGAGGCTTTTTCAGCATCTTGACCTGTTACTACAAAACTCTTAATATCCCCATCAGTAGCAAACACATCTGCGATGGAACGTGCCGTTGCATCATTCGGAGCAAGAACTGCTACATCCCCTTTTAAATCTGCTCCAACTGCTGTTAAATGTGTTTGTGCTTTATTTTTTGCTTCGTTTGGCTCCCAGTTTGTTGTCACCTGTCCTAATATTTTCCCTATCTCATCACGGCTAAGTTCCTTTTTATCTTTCAGTTTTTCTGCCTCACTTGAGTTTGCAATCTTAAATGTTCCGTCTGCAATCTTAGGTTGCAACACACTCCATGCTCCCTCAAAGAAATAGAATCCATTATTATCAGAAGCTGCTCCTCCATATAGGTATAGAGGTACTCCTGTTCCATTTGCATGATCAATTAAGTATTGGCCTTGTGCAGCACCTACAGCTAAACTGTCAAATGTTACATAATAATCAACAGCGTCTGTGTCTGTGATAAGACGGTCATATGAAATAACTTTCACTCCATCTTTTTTTGCAGCCTCTACTGCTGCTGCAGCTGCTGCTCCGTCTTGTGGAGTTATAATTAAAACATCGATTCCTTTGTTAAGTAATGTTTCTACATTTTCTTTTTCTTTAGCTGATGAACCTTGGCTAAATAGAATTTCTGCCGTATATTCAGAGCCTTTTAAAGCATCCTTAAATCGTTGCTCATCCTGTACCCATCTTGTTTCATCCTTGGTTGGTAACACAATTCCTACATTTAATTCCTTGCTGCTTCCACCTGTAGAATTACTACAAGCTACCATAAGAGCTGCAAGCAGCATTACTACAAGAAATAAGGATAATGTTTTCCATTTCTTCATCACGTGTTTCCCCCTTTAATTTGTTCCTTACAGTTAAAATTTTAGATGATAAGGAAGTGTTTGTAAGCGGTAACAAATAGTATTCTTTTAACATTATCTGTATTTTTTTAATGTTGAAGCGATATACATAAAAAAAAAGAGAGATATCAGAATTATTCTAATATCCCTCTTTTATTAAGCTTATTCTTCATTGAATGAACTCATAATAATCCTGTGAATGATAACTTTTGAATCCGCAAGATTCATATAACTTTAGTGCACGGGCATTTTTCGCTTCTACTTCAAGAAAAATAGGTAACCCTTTTGCATGTTCCATTTTCACGACTTTTGTTAACACCTTTCTTCCTATTCCTTTTCCTCTGAACTCTGGAAAAATAGCAAATCCATATATCCATGCCTCATCATTCAACTCAGAAATACGAATTTTTCCTACTATTCTTCCTTCTGCTTCAATCAAATATCGGTAATCATAATCGTTTTCCTCTATTGATTGTACATATTCTCTCGCATCCTTCTCATCAATCCCAAATCCTTGAACATCTAACTGTATTTCAATCTCTTGGTCCTTCTTAACATCATATGGTCGTAAACGAACATTCCTATCTTCTTGTAGCTCCGTTTCGTGCCACTTCATTTGATATTCAGAAAATGCATATTGACTCAAAACACTTTTTATAAATTCATTTCCTGATAGCGAAGCAGAAGGTACATTTAATAACACTTGTCGAGCATTTCTTTTAGTTACTTCTATTAAGGCAGCCTGTAATAAAGAAGTGAAAATACCCTTTCTTCGATACGCGGGGTGAACCATTCCACAAATTTCTACTTTACTACCGAAATAATAACATCCTAAAAACCCAACTAAAGTATCCTCCTCATAATGGAAGAAATCCTCTTTCTTTCCTTCCTTTCGATTCTCTAACATGTCAAAATTCAGCTTTAGTTCATATCCTTCTTCTTCGCAAGTATCTTTTAATTCTTTTATGGATGTTAATTCTTTTTTTGTTAGCAATGTCTTTTCTCTCCCTTTTGAATCTTATTTAATCTTGCTTTTCTGCCCAGATATCCTAATTCCTTTTATTTGTAAAAGATAGAAAGTCTAACTATTTCATTTTTTCTCCCAGTTACAACTTTTTGAACTATTCGACTTTGTCAAATTTTGTCGTTGACATAAAGTAACTCGACTTTTATAATCATCAAAGTGTGCTTTTGGACGGCGATTAGCAACTTGAATTATTAGAAGATTTTAATTTTACAAACAAGCTATATTAGGAGGATTATCGTTTTGAATCAACTTTTCAGGAGGAAATCTTTGAATGTTATGATTTCCCAATCTCAAAATAAAACCCTCAATCGAACCATGGGGATTATGGATCTCATCTTTTTAGGGGTAGGCTGTGTTATCGGTACCGGTATTTTTGTTATTACAGGTGTTGTTGCAGCTGAAAGTGCAGGTCCAGCAATTATTATATCTTTTATTCTCGCTGGGATTGCTTGTGCACTCGCTGCATTTTGCTATGCTGAATTCTCTTCTGCTGTTCCATTATCAGGTAGTGTATATACCTATACTTATGCTACGTTAGGAGAATTTCTTGCATTTTTAATTGGATGGGATTTAATACTAGAGTATGTTCTTGCAATATCTGCAGTAGCTACAGGCTGGTCTTCTTATTTTCAGTCTTTACTAGCTGGATTTAATGTGGTTCTTCCTGCAAGTATTTCATCAGCCCCAGGACTTCATCAAGGTGGCTATGTTGATTTACCTGCTATGTTTATTATCTTAGCAATTACTGTTTTAGTTTCCAAAGGAGTAAAAGAAAGTATTAAGTTTAATAATGTGATGGTTTTTGTTAAGCTCGGAATTATTTTATTGTTTATAATAGTTGGGATTTGGTATGTAAAACCTACAAACTGGACTCCTTTCATGCCATTTGGTTTTGATGGTGTTATTACAGGTGCGGCTACTGTTTTCTTTGCTTACATTGGATTTGATGTGATCGCTACCGCTTCAGAGGAAGTAAAAAATCCAGGTAAAACCATGCCTATTGGAATCATCAGTTCTTTAGCTATTTGCACAGCCTTATATATTGCAGTTTCTATTGTTTTAACTGGAATGATTCCCTTTACTGAATTAAATGTTGGTGCACCAGTATCACTTGCTTTAGAATCTGTTGGACAAAATACAGTTGCAGGAATAATATCAATTGGTGCTGTAGTTGGAATAACTACTGTTATATTAGCATTACTTTATGCGCAAGTTCGCTTAAGCTATGCAATGAGTCGTGATGGACTGTTACCTAAAGTACTTTCTACAGTAAATAAAAAAACGAAGACTCCATTTAAAAATACATGGCTAACAGGAATAGTTGCAGCATGTATTGCTGGTTTTGTAGATTTATCCACATTGGCTCATTTAGTTAACATGGGTACTTTAGCAGCATTTACCCTTATTTCCATCGCAATCATTTTTCTTCGCAAAAAGTTCCCGGAATTAAAAGCTTCATTCCGTGTACCTTTTGTACCAGTATTGCCAATTATCAGTGCACTTTTATGTATAGGATTGGCGATTAGTTTGCCAAAAATCACTTGGATTTCTTTTGTTATCTGGCTTTCTGTTGGAACAATCATTTACTTCTTATACTCTAGAAGAAACAGTAAGTTAAATTCTTAACAACTTTTTATTTATATGCATGTTGTAACATTTTTATTTTTTGAAAAATTTGTTTATAGCTACAAAAGTGAATTGAACTTAAATTAAGGTTAAGAAGGTAGAACCCTCATGGTCCTACCTTCTTAACCTTCTATTAACTAAGCTCTTTCATTTTTTTCGTTAACTCTAAAAAACGCTTATCAAGTTCCTCATATTCCTTATCCTTTGGAGTCATAAAGCTAAGTTTTCCTAATACTTCTTGTCTCTCTGTTTCTAGTTTTAATCGTAATTCTTCTCTTCCATCTTGATCATTTTGCTGATGTGTTACCCATTGTCTCTGAATCGTTCCATTAGCTATTACTAACTTGCTTGTTGTGGTTTTTTCCAGAAAATATTTATCATGAGAAACAATAATTAATGTACCATTATACTCCGCTAATGTAGCTTCTAACTGTTCACGAGAAGGTAAGTCCAAATGGTTTGTTGGTTCATCTAGAATAAGCACTTCTTTTTCTTCTAACATATAAACCATTAACTTGCACTTTACCCTCTCTCCCATACTCATATTACGAATAGGTTCCTTCCATTGAGAAGCCGTAAATCCTAAATGTTTCATTAAATTTTGCACTTTCCCTCTTGCTTCAAAGGTCTCTTTATAAAATAACTGTTCTGGCGTTTCATTCTCTGGAAGATCAAAAACCTCTTGTGTTAAGTAGCCAATATTAGCAGATGGAGAAATCCATATATCACCTTTTGCTGATTCTCTTCCTAACAGGATATTTAACAAAGTAGTCTTCCCACTACCATTCGGTCCAATGATAGCGACTTTCTCTCCATGTTGAATCGTAAAATTCACCTGGTCGAATAACGGATGATTACCAAATGACTTGGAAAGATTTTTGACTTCTAACAAACGCTTGCCAATTTTTTTACTTGTTTTTATAGAGAATTGAACATCATACTCTTCCTCCACCCGATCTACTTGTTCCTTTTCTAACTCTCGCTCTAACCGTTTTTGTTTGGACTTCACCTGCGCATCCATTCTTTTTGCCTTTGTCCGGTAATATTCCTTTGGAAATTCTTGCTTAGTAGATTGTGCATGCGCCTTTTGTGACCAAGATGTAAGTTCCTTCATTTGTCCTTCTATTCGCTTTATCATTTTTTGTTGATAATCATATTCTCGTTGCTGTGTTATTCTTCTTTGCTTTCTTGCCTCCATATAGCTAGTGTAATTACCTTTATGTTCAAATAGCTGCTTATTTTCAATGGACCATATTTTTGTGGTTACCTCATCTAGGAAATGCCGATCATGTGAAACGAGAATAATAGTACCTCTATATTTCTTAATTTCTTTTACAAGTAGTTCCATACTGTCTTCATCAAGATGATTAGTTGGTTCATCCAAGCATAATAATTCCGCTCCGCTTGCAAATCCTTTTGCTAAACGTGCTTTTAGCTTTTCTCCGCCGCTCATTTGTGTGAAATCATGTAATGGGACATTCCATTGTTCTAATAATTTTCGTGTCGAGATATTTTGAATTTCTAAAGAATGCGATTCTGTTTCTTGTTCCACCATTGCTGTTTTTACCTCTTGCTTGAACCATTGAATATAACCATTAGTTGGTTGCATTCTTTCTATAAGTAAATGCAATAATGTCGATTTCCCAGCACCATTTTTCCCAATAATTCCAATAACATCATTTTCTTGAACATTTGCATTTATCTTATCCAAAATGGTCACATCATCTAATTCAATACTTATATTCGCTAATTTTAAAAGTTCTAACATAAAACCATCCCCTTTTGAGGGAGAAAAAAAAATCCTCCCAGTCTTTTGGAAGGATTAGCCGTACCTATTTTTATCATTAAACAAGCTATTTCTCTTCGTGAATAATTCATACGATAGAAATAATTTATCGAATGGAATATATATAGGCTTTTTATAAATGGAAAAATGGGCAGACTAATCCTATTTTATCTGATTTGAAAAATAAATATTTCAAATGGTTAAAAATAAGATTAGTTCTTCATCGTTCACCCATCATCCCTTTCCTTATTATTGAAGATAAGTATAACATATGTAACCATTAGTTGGAAATAGTCATTCCCCTATATACCCTTCTTTAGAAGGGAGACTATAAACTTGCATTATTATTCTTAAGTAAATAATAATAAAGATAAATCCATTAGGAGGGTGAACAATGAAATTATTAATTACAGGTGCAACTGGTAAATTAGGATCTAAGATTGTCCAATTCTTATTAAAAACTATTCCTGCTGAACAACTTGCAGTAAGTGTCCGTAATCCTGAAAAGGCAGAAAATCTTCGTACATTAGGTGTAGATGTTCGTCATGGAGATTTTGATGAGCCGCAAACATTAGATACTGCATTTGCTGGTATTGACCGTTTATTAATCATCTCTGCAGATGGAGACACTGAAACGCGAATTAGACAACATAGTAATGCAGTTTCAGCTGCAGAACGTGCTGGTGTGAAATTTATTGCTTATACTAGTATTGCTAATGCACAAGAAAGCACAAACTTCCTTGCAGAAGTTCATAAAGCAACAGAAAATGCAATCGAAAAAACCGGTATTCCTTATTCTTTCTTGCGTAATAACTGGTACTTAGAAAATGAATTACCG
>DATMFU010000302.1:0-2780 GCA_035556015.1 Niallia sp.
ATCATATAGCAAGGAAACACTAGACTTCTGGATAAATGAATTTGATTTAGCAATAAAGATATAAACTTTCATGTAATTTATATATGTCTGGTAAATGTAGTGTAAAATAGATTAGTGTGCAAAAAGCAAAGAAATTATAATATGGAGGCTGTATAGTAATGAAATCCGACATAGAAATAGCACAAGAAGCAAAGATGGAACCTATTATACATATTGCAAAAAGCTTAGGTTTAGAAGATGAAGATTTAGAAATGTACGGAAAATATAAAGCAAAAATAACAAATGAAAAATTAGTTCAGTTGAATGAAGAAAAGTCTGGGAAGCTTATTCTTGTTACAGCAATTAATCCAACGCCAGCTGGTGAAGGAAAATCAACTGTGACAGTAGGTTTAGGAGATGCATTAAATAAACTTAATAAAAAAACTGTTATCGCTATGCGGGAGCCATCATTGGGACCTACTATGGGAATTAAAGGTGGAGCATGTGGTGGAGGAAAAGCTCAAGTATTGCCAATGGAAGATATAAATCTTCATTTTACAGGAGATTTACATGCCATAACTACGGCTAATAATGCACTTGCTGCACTTATTGATAATCATATTCAACAAGGTAATGAATGTAAAATAGATCCCCGCAAAATTGTATGGAAACGAGCGGTTGATCTAAATGACCGTGCTCTAAGGAAGATAATAATTGGACTTGGTGGGCCACTTCAAGGTGTACCTAGAGAAGATGGTTTTGATATTACCGTTGCATCAGAAATTATGGCTGTTTTATGTCTTGCTTCCGATTTACAAGATTTAAAGAAGCGTTTATCAAAAATGGTGGTAGCATATGATGTGAACAAAGAACCTGTTACAGTAGCTGATTTACAAGTAGAGGGAGCACTAACCTTATTATTAAAAGATGCTATAAAGCCAAATCTTGTTCAAACAATTGAACACACTCCAGCTATTATTCATGGTGGACCATTTGCAAATATCGCTCATGGCTGCAATAGTGTTATTGCAACTACAGCTGCTTCTAAGCTAGCAGATTATGTTGTAACAGAAGCAGGATTTGGAGCAGACTTAGGGGCTGAGAAATTCTTAAATATTAAGTCTAGAAATAAGAATATACAACCAGATGTAGTAGTGGTGGTTGCTACGATAAGAGCTTTAAAAATGCATGGTGGTGTTTCTAAGGATAACTTATCTACAGAAAATGTAGAGGCACTGAAACGTGGGTTTGCAAATTTACAAAAACATATCGAAAATATTAAATATTTTGGCTTACCATTTGTGGTGGCAATTAATAAGTTTGTTACAGATACAGAAAATGAAGTATCTATTTTACATGAGTTATGTAAAAAAGAGAGTATTCCAGTTTCCTTAACTGAGGTATGGGAAAAGGGAGGCGAAGGTGGAGTCGATTTAGCTGAAAAGATACTAGGTATTTTAGAAGAAAATACTAGTGATTTTAACCATTTATATTCTTTATCCGATTCTATAGAAGAAAAAATCCAAACTATTGCTACTAAAATATATGGTGCTAAATCAGTAGAATTTTCTTCAAAAGCCAAAAAACAAATCGAAGACTTTGAAAAAAATGGGTGGGGTATGTTACCAATATGTATGGCAAAAACGCAGTATTCCCTTTCTGATAATCCTAGTTTATTAGGAAGACCAGAAGGATTTTCCATCACTATTCGTGAACTGAAACCTTCTATTGGAGCAGGGTTTATCGTTGCTTTAACAGGAGATGTTATGACAATGCCTGGTCTGCCTAAAAAACCGGCTGCCTTAAATATGGACGTAGATGAAAAAGGTAAAGCAGTTGGTTTATTCTAATTAGACAAACAAAAAGGAGAAAAGTGCATGTTTGATCCTACTGCATTTGAAAATATCAAGACAGTTGTCGAAGGGTATATATACGATAAAGATTTAGAGGGGAACCTTGAAATATTAGATAGAAATGATTTATTTAATAGTAGTAAACTTTCAAAAGAATATACGATTACAGTAGCTTTAAAACAACAAGAGAATGCAAAAATTTCTCTTTCCTTATTGGCAGATATAAAGAATTTAGCTGCTGAACTTATAGATGATTATGGAAAAGATATTAGTATAGGTGCAACCATTAAATTGCACCTATACATGCGTCATGCAAATCGAAATGATATATGTCGTACTATTGACTCACTATTAAAAGAATTATGGGGAAATGAAGTAAGTATTGTGCAGGAAATTAGCTATAATCCTTTATTGTCTGATAATATTGTAACTAATCATACTATCATTAATTTTAATCGTCTTATTACGGAAGAACAATTGGACGATTTATTAACAATGATAGATTTTGTAGAATTTACTCTGGAGAAGTTATCTTCCATGAGTTCACTTTTGCGTTTAAAAGGAGATGGATAGGATGAGTATTTATGATTTTGAAGTGAAAACCATGAATAATGAGCTACTGCCTTTACGTAACTTTGAAGGAAAAGTATTATTAATTGTTAATACAGCAAGTAAATGCGGGTTCACTCCCCAATTTAAGGAATTACAGGCTTTATATAAAGAATTTATGGAAGAAGGTTTTTCTGTCCTTGGGTTTCCAAGTAACCAATTTATGAATCAAGATCCAGGAACAAACGAAGAAATCCAATCTTTTTGTGAATTGAATTTTGGGGTTACATTTCCAATGTTTGCAAAAATTGATGTAAACGGAAAAGATGCAGACCCGTTATACCAATTTTTGACTGAAGAAGCACCCGGTGCACTTGGAATGAAGGCAATTAAATGGAA
>DATMFU010000303.1:0-3146 GCA_035556015.1 Niallia sp.
ACTCATGATGAGTATTAATGTAATGATTCCGATTGGAAGGTTAATATAGAATATCCATCTCCATGATAAGTGGTCGACAAAAAGTCCTCCCACAAGTGGTCCTAACAGACCAGCAACTCCCCATACTGAACTAAAAATACCTTGCATTTTGGCTCTCTGCTCGCCTGGGTAAATATCACCTATAATGGTAAAGGTGACTGGCATAACTGCTCCAGCTCCAATTCCTTGTAATGCGCGGAACCAGATTAGTTGATGCATAGATTGTGCTGCACCAGATAGCATAGATCCAATGACAAACAAGATTACACCTATAATAAAAATCTTCTTTCTACCAAATAGATCAGCTAATTTACCGTAAATTGGAGTGGTAACAGCAGTAGTTAAAGTGTATATAGCGAATACCCAGCTTAGTAAATGCAAGCCGTTTAAATCATCAATGATTTTTGGTGTAGCTGTACTTACTACTGAAACATCAATAGCTACAAGTAAAATTGCCACTAGCATGGCAACTGTCACCATTTTTTTGTTTGTTGTTTTAGTCATAACTCTAGTTTCCTTTCATTTTATAGTAAATAATGATACTTTCTTCTTCTTTCTCCTTGTTTTTACTTTTTTAGTAATCAAATAATCCATTTACTTCTTTAAGTGTCTGCTAATAAATTAGAAATAATCCTATTAGAGTATAAGTAATATACACCTAATAGAAAAACAAGGAAGAATTAAGTATACTACTATGCTGCGTTTAAAAGAAGCAAAAAACCTTTGTATAGACTTGCATACAAGGGCTCTTTTTAAGGTCTATGGAGGATACGATAAAATGGCATATTAAATTTCTTTTTTCACGCGTGATTTTATTGCATTTACTATAAAATTATACTAAATTTAATTTATGATTTTTATTGTATTTGCAATAAAAACTATGTGATATGATTATAAAAGGACTGAAGAAAATGTATGTAAAAAGAATAAAAATGGATGAAAAATTAAAGGATGCATTTGATATCCGGAAGCAAGTATTTGTAATCGAACAAGGTGTACCATTAGCAATGGAATTTGATCAATTTTATACATTAAATGGACTTTGCGAACATATCATAATTTATTTCAATGAGCAACCAGTCGGTGCAGGTAGGGTTAGAATAGTCGATAATATTGGAAAATTAGAAAGAATTTGTATTTTATTTACGTACCGTAAATTTGGACTCGGAAAAATGATAATAAAAGCCTTAGAAGAAATTGTAAAAGAACAAGGAGTTTCAGGGGTTAAATTGCACGGGCAAAAACAAGCTGAAGGTTTTTATCAAAAACTTGGCTACTGTAGCTCCTCTGAAGTATTTATGGAAGATGGGATTCCACATATTTTAATGCAAAAAGAGCTAGTAACTACATGATGAAGAAAGTGATTAATAGTAAATATACATTATATATGTTGGGCCTATTAATATTTACCCTAGGTATTTCAACAACGATACAATCAAAACTTGGAACTGCTCCTTTTGATGCACTGTTGGTTGGATTATCTGTAAAAATTGGTCTTACCGTTGGAAGTTGGGAAATTATATTAGCACTTATTATGATCAGTATGAATGCTATGTTAACAAAAGAAAGACCTGAAATTTTCGGATTATTTACAGCTTTTATTACAGGTTTTGGCATAGATATGTGGTTATTTATATTACACTATCTTATAACACCACATGTGTGGTTAAGTAAATTTATTTGTTTTGGAGTAGGTTTGCTTGTTATAGGTCTAGGTACATCCATTTATTTGCAATCAAATTTAGCGCTTAATCCTATTGACCGTTTAACATTAATCATTCAAGAATTAACTAGTTCAAGCATATTATTTTCAAGAACTGTTATTTATCTCTTTTTCTTAATAATGGCGTATTTATTTAATGGACCGATTGGCATTGGAACCGTATTAACTGTATGTTTAGGTGGAATCATTCTTAATTTCTTTATGCCAATTACAGATAAAGTATTAGTTAGTATTTCATCACACTATACTACATAAATATATTATCGAAAGAAAAGAGCCATTTATATGAATGGCTTTTCTCTTTTTAATCTTTTAGCTTATTAAGTTTTATTAAAAAAACTTCTTGCTAATCCAGTGACTAATAAATGAAGTATTAACTCCATATGTAAGTATGATCATGAGGTTTATATAATATAAATTTATAAATGCGTTCAATGAGAAGCCACCGAATGCTGAAAAGATAAGTGCAAATAATATGTGATTTAATTACCTAAGAAGTAGAAAAAAGGACCAATTGGCCCTTTTTTCTACTTCTTATATTAATATGGATCTGCTTCGTGGCTTTTCTTAACTGCATCTTTTGTTGCTTCGTTTGCAGCTATTGTGCCTTGTCCATATTTGGATATTCCAGATTCACGTCCAGGAACTTTTCCAGCTTCCATGTTTTTAAGTTCTTGCATTTTCTTTTCAATGCCTTCTTTCACACGGCGACCATAATCTTCATCTGCTTTTGTGAAGTGCTCAATCATAGCATCTTGGATTTTCTTGTCACATATCGCAAGTGCTTCTGAAAGGTTTTTAATTAACTCATCGCGCTCCCAATCTTCCAAACTGCGATAAGTGTGTCCAGCTTGTCCATAATTGTTAGGACGATCAATTGGTGCACTCATTGTTGCAGCATTATACATTGGTTGATGTGGTGCACGACCTTCTGTATCTGCTTCTTTAAAACCACCTAGCATAGATGGCTCATAGTTGATATGTGGATTTTCTCCATTTTCCTTTGGATCGCGAATATCCATTTGCCCTCTATGTTGATTGGTGCGAACAGGTGCCTTTGGTGCATTAACCGGCAATTTTAGGTAATTTGCTCCCACACGATAACGTTGCGTATCAGAATAAGAGAAAGTACGACCTTGTAACATTTTATCATCAGAAAAGTCCATTCCATCAACTAATACCCCTGTACCGAAGGCAGCTTGTTCGATTTCAGCATGAAAATCAACTGGATTACGATCAAGTACCATTTTCCCTACTGGTAACCATGGGAACTTATCTTCTGGCCATAGTTTTGTATCATCAAGAGGATCAAAATCAAGTTCTGGGTGGTAGTCATCCTCCATGATTTGTACAAAAAGCTCCCATTCTGGATATTCTCCTCTTT
>DATMFU010000304.1:0-8478 GCA_035556015.1 Niallia sp.
AGTTTCCTCCTATAAGCTTGGTCTTCCTTCATTTGTATTATATTAATCTAAAATTATGGCTGCTATTAGCAGTTTCCAAAATAAATCTCCTTAAAGAATAATTTCCTGTTATTTTTTCTTGAGAGGGCGTACTCGATTATAGGTACGCTTTTTTATTATTTAGTCTAATTTTGCTTCGGTGAGCAAAAAAATTTTTATTGAGGTGAAAGAATTTGAAAATGGAACTCCGAATCAACTCCACTGAATTATCTTCTAATGAGGATGGCTCAATTGCGGTTTCAGGATATGTGAATAAAACTAATCAATTTAGTGAGGTACTAGGTACAACAAAGAAATTTAAAGAAAAGATTGCAAAAGGAGCTTTTCAAAAAGCAATCGTAAATAGTCAACGAGATATTGACTTTCTAGCTGAACATGATAACAAAAAAATCCTTGCATCAACTCGTAACCAATCATTGGTTTTACAAGAAGATGACAAGGGTCTTTTTATGTCTGCAACTATTGCTCCAACAACATGGGGCAAGGACTACTACGAGTTGATTAAGTCTGGAATTTTAAAAAATATGTCCTTCGGTTTCCGAACTATAAAAGATAACTGGAAGTCACTTAGTCCAGGTCTTTTCGAAAGAACAATTGAAGAACTTGAATTATTCGAGGTATCAGTCGTTCGAGATCCAGCTTATAGTAGTAGCACTATTGCAGCAAGAGGAATTGATTTAGTTGAAAAAGTCGTTCCTTTAAATATAGAAGAAAAAAAAGAGGAGAATAAAAACATTATGAAGACAGAATACCGTTATAACATTGATATTAAAGAAACAGTGGAAGAAAAGGAGATTCGTGAGTTTAATAATGGATTGCGAAATCTTCAAATGACAAGTGGAAGCTCTTCAGTTATTCCAGAAACAGTATCAGATATGATTGTTCGGAAGTTAGAAGAAACTTCACCAATTTTTTCACAAGCAAGGAAAATTCAATCTGTAAATGGGACCGTTAAAATACCACGCGAAACTTCCATTGGTATAGCTTCATTTGTTGGAGAAGGGCAGTCCTTAATTCAAGAAGCGTTTTCTCTTGGTGAAGTGAAATTAACGCAGAAGCGTGTTGGAGCCTTTATTTCAGCAACTCAACAACTTATTAATGATTCTGCAATTGATATGGCAGACTACATATCATCATTATTAGCCACTCGCACATACAATGCAATTGAAAAATCGATGTTAAAGGGAACAGGTGTAGAAGAGTTTGCAGGTATTGTTCCTAATGAAGAAGTGTTCAATCATACTTTACCAGTTGGAGTTACAGATCAAGTCTTGTTAGATAAATTGCTAGATATGACGTTATCTATTCATCCCGACTTCTTACAGGGCTCTCAATTTATCATGTCCCGACCTTTCTTTAACAGAGTATCTAAATTAAAAGATGCAGCAGGGAAATATTATCTTCAAAATGGAACGGATAATGGAAAAATTAATTATTTGCTATTTGGATTGCCAGTAGTAGTTACTAATAGTTTAGATGATGGTGATGTTGGAGATGTTCCTTGTATTGTTGGGAATATTCATGCTTCGTATGCTGTGATGATTAAGAAGGGAGCTTCACTCACAATGGTGCAAGATAGTGATAGTGCTTTAAAGGGAACTCTTGGCTTCCTATTTTCTGCCTATTTAGATGGTGCGACATACAACCCCGAGGGCATTGCAAAGCTAACAATAGTTGCTTAATCAATACTAATTATGTGAACTAAATAAATGGAGACGAGACTAAGTTCAAAATGCTTGGTCTTGTCTTATTTAAAGGAAGGTAAGTCAACAGATGGAAAGTCAAGAACGTAAAATGAAAGAGAAATTAGAACACTTAAATGCAATTAGAGATGAATTGAAAAAGGATGATTTTAGATTTCTGTGTGCAACAATTATTGCTCAAGAATATATTTCTATCTATAAAAAGCTAGGAGTGAAAGTTAATAGACAATATATTCTTAATAAGGTTAATAATATATTGAAATCGAAAGGATTAAATTCAGTGAGTTACGGATTTCTTCGTAAATTTTGTTAGATTTTAAAAGCTATCGCCTACTTCTAAAATAAAAAAAAGTCTAGGTTAACAGGGATAAACGGGGGAGGTCCATTCACACGCACCGTCCTAAAACGCCGAAAGCCCGTGAAGATGTGTTGACATTAATTTGATTAATTTACAAGGAGAAAGTCAATTATTAAAATCTATAATTTCATTAACAATTGAAAATTAATTGATGTTAATGCTTCAAGTTTATCTGAAGAAATAATTACTCAGAAGATATTTAATGAACTATATAGACTTGAAGAACCGGTAGAAAATGAAGAAAAAAATTAAGCTGTTGATTATTCATTTAATGCAATTGGTTGAGAGCCCTTATTTATTTGTCCAAATGCATAACTCATGAATCTAGATAAATGTAATAAAAATTGGGTGTCAAAACGAGTGATATCGTGATATACATTTTGTGTATATAGGATTATTCAATCGCCTTTATGTATAAATAGATTTAGAAAATTTAAAATTACCAATCATAAACCCCTAGAAAATACCTATTAAATACCAATAAATGTATGTATAATGATGTTTATATAGTTGATTTAGGGGGCTTATTATGAGTGTCGATAAAATTCAGGAACTTAGAAAAAAGTATATAGACTTACCTGATTATAGAGAAGAAACAGTTAAAATTAGAGTTGTAATCCCCCTTCTTGAAATGCTTGGGTATAAAGAAGATTGGTATAGATTTGAGTATCCTGTTATTAAGAAAAAAAAGGTTACTGATATAACTATTCTAAGAAACGGGAAGATAGAAATGGTTGTTGAAGTTAAGAAAGGGGGCAACTATTCTATTAAGCCAGAAGACATTCATCAATTATTAACCTATTTAGTAATTAAAAATGTTGAATGGGGAATTGTTACTAACGGTAAAGATTATATTTTAATCAATTCTAAAATCGGTGAATTAAAAGATAAAGAAGTATTAAAATTTAATCTTCTAGATATTACCAATGAAAATAAAATGATATATCTTACATTTGATTCTATTTTCCAAAACAAAATAACTACATACCTTAAGCATCTAGCACAATTTAAATACTATAAACTTCAAGAAAAAGATAACTACACCTCTTGGTCTATATATAATTCTACTATAACTAATTACTTTAATTATCTAATTTCTAAACATACAAATTATCGCAAACTAGAATACCTAAGTAGAGAAGATTTCAAAGAGTTCATCAACTATGATATTAATCAAAGCCAAACAAGTAAGACGAGATTAAAAAAAATAAATTCAAAACAAACAATAATAAATAAATATAGACATATAAAGAAATTGTATGAACTTTTTGTTTTACATAATGAAATAAATCATAATCCATTTTCTTTTATAACCGAGGAAGAAATGATTGATGGTGTTGAAGGAATAAAGCTTGAGAGTGATGATTATTTTGAGCATATATCTTTAGAAATGCTTGAAGAAATCCTAGCATTATATGATCATAGTCGAAATCCTGAAAGAAACAAATTAATATTTTTACTTTGTTTATATGCTGGATTAGGAAGAGATGAAATTAGGTATATAAAAATTGATGATTTTAATTACCTTAATAACACCTTAAAAGTAAAGGATATCGAATTACCCATACCGGATTATTTCATTAATAGAATAAAACACTATATAAATAATGTTCGTAATAAAAATTCAAAAGTTGAATACCTTTTCGATAGTAATTATGGTGAGTATGCCGGGGAAGCATTATCTAGAGATATGATAAATGCAACAATAAATCGTAATAGTAAACATTTGAATGATTCTTCAGCTCACGATAAAACTATTAAAGTAAAGCCAGAAAATATTAGGAAGTTATTGGTTAGGAAGTTTTTTGAAAATGGTTTTTCTATTGAAGAAATTGTTACAATTACTGGAATGGAACTTCAAAGAATAGCTGAGCATATAACGACAGCAGAGATAAAAGACAGGACAATTATTAAATCTATACCAGATAATCATCCATATTTAACTTTATTTGAAAAAGGCTAAGAAATTATAAATTTTTCTTGTAAAATATCTATTTTATAATCTTGTTAATTCTTCAATTGAAGTTTAAAGAGTTTTTAGCTTATTTAACAATTGAACCATTAATGGAGCAAGATTTACTTATGTAGGAAGCAGAAAAATTCTATTCTGCTTAGAAGCGTAACATCATTTTTTAGGATATTTAGAAATTATATATTATGTATTAAATTATGAGAGGAGTGTAAGTTTTGGCAAAATATCTAGTTTTTAAATTGAATCTGCAACCCTCTAAATTATTAGAGTATCAAAATGAGAGAGAATATTTAATTAAGGAACTTATACCGAGTATGTTAGAGAATATAGTTTCTCTAAGAAAATTAAAAGGTAAAAATGTTTATAAAATTGTTCTTGAAAATAATGATAATAAAGACTTTGAAGTTGCTTATGACCGATTACTCATTAATACTACCAAATTACTAAAATATTACGAAGAAATTTTAGAACATTACGAAAAAGAGGGCGAAATTTTTTATTCAAAGGAGTTTTTACAATTAAACACGAATTGTAGTAGTCAAAGACGAGAAATAGTAAAGAAATATCCAGTTTTAGAAAATGCTTTTATTGAATTTACAGATGAACAAATAGATCGTGAAATTGGAATAAGTTTTGACAGTAAGATTGGAACTGGTATTGTTCATCTGCGCAAATTCTACAAAATTAAGAAATACATAGAAGATGTAGGAATCCAACGGATAATCCTTTATATGTGAATGCATATTATAGACCTATTGATGAGCAAATTTTAATAAAACTTGACTTAGATAAAGAGGCAGCTTCAGTAAAGGAAGCACGTGCATATATCTCTTATTTTGAAAACTTGATTAATAATAATAAGACTGTAGTGAGTAAAATAGGAAAAATTAACATTAATCCTATTTATGATTCTATAAAGTTGAGTGATGAATCCTATACAGAGATAAGTTTTTCAATAGTATATCCTAATGGTAACCCTTCTTTAGATAGACATAACATATTGGAAGCAGCAGAAGCAAAAGAGGCACAAATAACAATATTAGGTACAGATGAACGACCATTAAAAAAAGAAGCTGTAGAAAATTTAGTAAACGAGGAAGCCAAGAAGGGGTATTTAAAAAATATCTTTTCGACAAAGGGAAAGCAAATTCTTGCAATTATAAAAAGGACCGATGCTTTATAAAAGAGAGGAGTATTTATAATTATGAAAGAAAACATTTATAAAAATCCCGCTCTTATTGTTTGGCAAGCAAGGAAAAATTTAATGCCAGTTTATTTAGTAATTATATGGGGGGCGTTATTTGCTGCTTCACTAATAGGTGCGTTTTATAAAAATTATTTTGACTTTTCAACTCTAACTCTTGAATCACATTTTTCCATTACATCTACAGGATTAACTTTAACATTAGCATTATTCGTTGCAGGGAAATCGGCCTTTGATGATAAAGAACTGAAAATCTTAGCTAATCATATACCGGAAAATGGGGTTAAAGGGCAAGCACTTATAGATTTTATTGGTCCATATGTATTTACTTCATTGTTGTTTTTCGTAACTGGTTTAGTATCTTTATTTGGTCCGTTTTTAAAATTAAGTTTCGACCCTACGATATTATTAATTATTAAAATAATATATTTTAATATTTTAAGTTTAGGGTTCTTTAGCCTATTTAACTTAGTCATTACAATGTTGAAAGACGTATATTTAAAAGCTTTTAGAAAATAAATTTCAAATTGTCTATGTTAAGAAGTACAGAGTATTAGGGCTATTACACATAACATTTAAAGCTTTAATTAGGTATAAAAGTATATTTAAAAATGCTTAAGAATTCTAATCATCTCCCCAATTGAGCTCTATTGTGGAATATTATTATCGGAATTAAGTTATGTTGACCCAAATAACAGTATTAATAGAAACTTTCTTATAATAAAATCTAAATTTTATAACCATAAAAAATCACCTCGATATTTAGATCAGGTGATTTATTTTTTGCAGGTATTAGTGTTTGCTAATCCCAATCAATTTCTACTCGGGTATGTTCCGGTTGTTAAAGTAGCATAAAGCATACTATAAATGAGTATAGGTTTTCTTGTTAGGAGGTCTAATCTATTATTATTTATTGTTTTTATGACGTTTAATAAATTTTAGTATTTGATTTTCCGCTAGTAACAATGCTTCTTCGCGCGTTCTTTGACAAGTTACGCCTTCTCCGATAATTTCTTCATCAGTATTAACAGTGTATTTTGCATTGAAAAAATCTGAACCTAACATCTGGAGTTCAATCATAACTTCATACTCATCCTCACCGAATGGCTCTAACTCATACATCTCTACTTCGTATTTAGAAAGATAGTTAATAAAAGAGTTTTCAAGTACACCTAACATTCAATTCTCCCCTCTCAAATATTTATGTAATTAATTATATTAAGGTCATAAAAGGTTTGAAATTAATAAAATTGAAAAGTGACGAAACTTGTAATTTGACTAGTTTTATCATAGTGCTAAAAAATAATAGTTTTTCGAAGGTATCTGTTTAGATTTAACAAGACTAGGAGTATTGAAGTGGTATATCTTCAACAAAAGGGCCAATATATTGAATAACAATCAAAAAGTGAATTAGAAATTTATGTTAAAACATAAAGAAATAATTTACTTCAATCAAAGTTTTATTAATGGAACATGAAACAAGAATTTTTCCAAATATATAGGGAGTGAATAGAAATATAGCAATAGCGGTATTTTCAATTAAAGTGCTTCTTTCACGACCTTCTTTTTAAATCTATATTTTGGTATAATCTACATAGTTATACATATTAATACAAGGGGAGATTCATTTGCCAAACAAAAGACAATCGAAAAAAGATGCCAAAAATGCATTAGCTAGTTTTCTTGGGTCATTTATACCAGGGATTAATATTACTCCAAAAGTATACTATTTCGGAAAGAAATTAGAAATTAAATCAAAGGCGAAAGCGAATAATCAAACAGTAGAACAGTATTTAGAAATTGATTTAAAAAATAAAGTGTCAAACATTGCGAACCTAAATGAATATGATTTGGCAAGTTTAGCGATTGATTTAAACTCGTATTTTAAAGCCGATAAATATTTTAGAAAAGGATGGGTAGTGGATGGCTATTGGGATGCCTATTATAGTTGTAGTGAACCAATCCAATTAGGTTTAAATGCAGTTTCTAAATGGTGACTTTTAACTTACCAAAAACCTCCTTCAATTACGAGGGAGGTTTTTGTTGATCATTCTTCTCTTGATATTTCTTTCATCTTCACTTCATAAGTAGTTAAACCTATTTTTCCTTCAGCAAATTCTTTTTCAATTACGTCTTCGTCAATACACAACTGCACCAATTTTCCTCATCTTCATAAAGGACGACGAATACGATAGGGAAGATATTGCTGCATTGGCAAACAACAATGCGTTGGGAAAACAAAGCTAACTGTTTGAAGTCTAAACCTAATTCAAAAATACCAAATTGCTGAATTAATCTTTCATCAATTATGCCTTATAAAAACGGAGACATTTCGATGGATAACTCAAAAGTTCCATTTTTGGTTGACTATTCATTAATTGGTTATCTGCAAAAGTTTTAGAGAATCTAAAATTTTCATCTTCTCTTAAAATACTACCGTCTTTTTTTCCTGTTCTCCTGTAATAAATAACAAACCAATAAAAGATTGGATATTCTCTAATTCTTATTATTGCATTTTCTTTTTTTATATGAAATATATCGTTCCCTTGTTTTATAAGCTCACTTGCATCCGGGGTTACCTTTGAATTTTGAATAGTACTAGGTATATACTCACAAACTATATCATCTTTATATAAAAAATTGCTATCATGTGTTGTTCCATGAGATCTACATACTAGTGGTCTAATATTATAAATCCTGCAGGAGTTTGTTTTTTCGTCTAAGAAGAGACAAGCAGAATGTCTAGAATTTCCATAAAAGATTTGTTTTAAATAGGGAGTATCGTCTATTTTCCCCGTACCGTCTGCTTCAAGTATTTTATAGTACTTAGGATCATTTACTCTTAACCACTCTAGCGTTTCTAGTGATTTATTATATAATTTTTCTAGATCTGACAAATTCCACTTTTCTTTTATATCTTTTAAAATTAATTCAAATTCAATATCAGATATATTGAATGTGTCAGAACAACAAGAAGCACATCCAATTCTACATGGTGAACTAATTTTCTTACTTCTATAATTTGTAATTAATTCATCTAATTCCTTATAAAGATTCAGTACTAATGCTGCTTTACTTTCAATATGTAAATCTGGATGGCATTTTTTTTTCTTTAACCCACTTCCACAAACACAATCACTGTTCCTATTTGACAATCTTATCCTCCTTTATTACACAACCGTTTTATATTTTATGTTTTTTT